>CP094244.1 GCA_022749655.1 Xanthomonas phaseoli pv. phaseoli | reverse complement strand
AGTAGCACCACTGGGTCCACTCACCTGGACGACCAGGCCGCCCACAGCGCCACACAAGCGGTCAGCGTGGCCCCTGCTTTGAAGGCTTCGGGCCGGTTCCTGCAAACCCGGTTGGCGCGGCAGCTGGCGACACCACGGAAACAGCATTGGATTGGGCTTTGGTGGACCGCCGGCCGCTCCCTCTCTCGCCAGCGGGCAAGTTGACCGTGACCCCGGCCGCTTGCGACACCCAGCCCACATATCCGTTACGCAATCCGCGCGACTCGTTGCCCGTGTTGTATATCGAAAGCGCACCCAGCAATGCCGGCTTTTCGGCGCGATACTTGGCCCATGTTTGCGCATAGTTCTGGCTGAGGATGGTGGTGCCGACACGGATGTTCGTGCACGGGTCCAGCAGGTCAATCGGGGTTAACCCTAACTTGCCTAGATGTTGCGAGTTGATCTGCATCAGTCCGATATCGGTACTGCGTCCCGCGCGCACCTGTTCGACCGCAATGCGTTGCGCGTCCTCCAGCCTGGTCGGGTAGAAGCTACGGGCCTGATTGTTGATGGCGTAGGGGTTGCCGCCGCTTTCATGCTTAATGATGGCTTGCACGGTCTGCGGATGCACGCCGATAGAACAGGCGAGAATTAGCGACATCAGGTCACTCATGATCGGCTCCATCTGGCTGCGCCTGGGTCCATATCGGCGTGATGCGTCCGGCAATCAGGGTCACCGGCACAAACCCGTAATAGCGGCCGTCGTAGCTGTTCGCTAAGCCGTCACCGACGGGAAAAATGTGTCCTGCGGTCACGCGATTGCAACCTTGCAGCGCATGGGGTAGCGGCACACCTGTGTGATCCGTTGCAGATACAGCACCTACGCGTGTAAACGTCGCCGGGTGCCCGGGTGTCGTCGGGGTCGCAATCGTGACTTCGACATTGACGCACACGGTGTCACCGGCGACGGCACCAACGCGCTTGATGTAGAGACTTCCGGGCTTCATCCAACCGCGTTCAAAGCCGTACCGGGCAGCGGCATTGTGGGGCGGAAAAGCGACCAGCTGACCCCGCTCTGCGCTACGCACATTGCGGTCCAGTAGATACATGCCCTGCGCAACGCTGGGCGACAAATTGGCGATGACAGTGAACCCAAACGCGCTAAGAATACGGGCACTTGCCCAGCCAAGCGCCGGAGCCAAAACCGCCAGACCTAGACCGATTGCCAGTCCTGATATGACCCTTTTTCGTGTCACAGACATGCCGCTAACCTCGCCTTTTCCGGGGAGTTTGGCTCTCACGTCGGCGGTTAAAACCTTCAACCGCGCCAGTGGCATGCGCTGGAAAAACTGTTCGATTCGCGCCAATTCTAGCCGATTTAGCGTCTCAATTTTCGCGCGATTGAGGGCTAACCAAGCGACATACGCGCGCACCCGTGTTGCGCCGGTAATGTCGGCCAGAATGGCAACATCGGGGCGCACCGATGGCACGCTATCCCCGGTCTCGCCGGGCTGTAATGCTTCACACAGCACGACCCGCCAACGGGTTGTGCCATAGTCGTTTTGCTCCCACAGGTCGAGCGCGAAGCGGTCACCAGGTGCGAAGCTCAGAAGCCGGCGGCGGGTTCCTTCGTCGCCGATCACCCACCGGCCGACCTCGCGCGGCTTACCGGCGAGTATCCGCCGATTTGTCCGGCCCTTGGCGAAGGCTTCAACGACCTGGGCACCCATCCCTACACCTGCATGCACGCATGCTTGATGACTTGCATGCGGCTTATATGGTGGTTGTGGCAGCCTGCATGCCTGCAAGCTGCGTCAGCGGCTTGACGACTTGCATGCACCTTTCCGACATGCATGCATGACAGCTTGCTGTCTTGCATGCTAGACACTAAGCAACCTTGCAGACTTACATGCACGACTGTTTGTCTTCATTTCAGCATGCATGCATGCCTGCGAGTCGTCTTGCATGCAAGATTATTCAGCCTGGCCGTCGTCTGGGGTGTCGGCCATCGCGGACAGCGGGGCAAGTCCCATCGAGGTGAGGAACATGGAAATGCCCTTGATGGAAATGTCCTGAATCGTCAGGTTGTGGGTATACCTAAATTCAGATAGCCGGCGCAGGTCGTCGTCGGTCAGGTGCCGGATTGTGACGGTTCGTGTCGCCCCGACCTTCGGCGCGCTCTTACCAGCGCTGGATGGGCGGCTGGTGCCTTGCGCACTGTCGGCGTCCGCCGCTGGGCGCGCCGGCTTCTCCGGCTGGGTCTTGTTCTTGTCCAGGGCGGCGAGCTTGCCGGTGAGTCCGGTGTTCATGCTTGGGTTCCTTTGGTTGCGAGTAGCGTATTCACTTCGCGCCAGAGTGCGCGAACCTCAAATGCGGCCTTGCCGGCCGGCTCAAATTCGCCCACGGCCTGGCCATGAGCAAGGGCGCGGCGGTAGGCCGTACGGTCGTGGATGACCGTTTCCAGCACCGGAATGCCGGTATTGGCTAGTTCTCGCTCGATTTCGCGCGTTTCGCTGGCCCGGATCGGAGCGCTGGACAGGATGAACGCCCCCGGCTTGCCGCTGGCGTGCAGTAGCCGGATGGACGCCGGGGCGGCCGCAAGGTCCAGCAGGCTTGGCCGGACAGGCATCAAGGCTAGATCCGCATGCTCAAGCGCGGCGGCGATGCCGGCCGATGCATGCGGGGGTGTCCACAATCAACAGGTCATAGCCTTCCTCGGCGGCGGCCGCGACCGCAGCGCCGACATTGGCCGATGTGATCGCCACCACCTCCAAAGTCGAATCCGACCGGGTTTCTGCCCATGCCTTGGCCGAGCCTTGGGGGTCGGTGTCGGCCAGCGCAACGCGCAGGCCTGCTTGTTGCGCGGCCACCGCCAGATGGACCGCGATGGTGGTCTTACCTGCGCCGCCCTTCTGGACGGCGATGGCTACGGTTTTCATGCACTGCGCTCCTGGTGGAAGTCACTTGCTTGAGGGCAAGTGTGCAATACCTTAGCAACACGCATGCACGCATGCAAGCTGAATTAGCGACAAGCATGCATGACGACGTGACAACTTGCATGCAACAGGATAAATTTCTGGCGATGCCACAACCAGCCCACCGCTTTCAGCTTCAGTGGTCACGTCGTTTGAAGCGGCGGACATGGCATGTCGAATGGGAAGTGCCGCTGCAAATGGAAAAAACCGGCAAGGCGTAATTGACCTGGTAGTAAGCAACGGCAGATGGACCGTGGCCATCGAGCTGGACAACCTGGCTCCGCGCAAAAAGTCGATCCGTAAGCTCATGGCTTTCCCATGTGACCGTGCCTACGTGATCTGTCGCAGTGGATTGATCCACCGCGTGAAGTGACGGCGACCTGCTGGTGTGCGCGTAGCGCACGATGACCGCTCTACCTCTGCGGAGTGATCGGCACCTTCAGCCTGGTCAGGGCCTTCTACTTCATTCGCTCGGTATATCACTCCCTGCTGACCTGCTTTTGGGGTGAGGGAGCCGCCGGCTCTGCCATCCAGTTGTTTCAGCCTTCGCCTGAGTGAGGGCAGAGCCGGTGGGAGAGGGGCGTTTACGCCCCTCTCCGGGGTCGAAGTTGCGACCGTAGCGGCGTAGCCGCGTAGGGAGGACATGGGGGCGCAGCCCCCGCAACTCGATAAAGCTTTTAACGCTGTCGGCGTCGCGTAGCGGCGGCGACGCCGGTTTTGCTGTTGAGCGCTCTACTGACTGTGTTTTCAACCATAGGTTGACTGGTTGGCCTGGCAATTAAGGAGCACAAATAGCGCTACTTCCCCACAGGTTATCCCCCGAGGCGGTGGGGAACTCGCTTTGGCGGGTGTCGTTGAGGGCGTCGAGGCGATGATCGAGGCCGCCGCAGAGGGGGCAGCTAGCCTGATCGCGGCAGATTGGCCGGCGTGGACACCTGTTTTTGCGGCATCGGGCAGGGGCACGCCTGCCGGGACGGCTATTTGAACAGGGCGAGGATGTCGGAGATGTGCTGCACGGCGCTCTGTGCGCCGCCTGGCGGGTCGCCCGTGGCTCGGTGTGCCGCAGGGCGGGCAGCGCCCGTGCGCGGCGTAGTGGCCGCGCCCTGGGGCGACTGCCGGCGTGCGTGCGCCTGGACGAAGGACGCAACACCGGTCCCACGCGCCTGGTCGGCGTGCTTGCGGTCGCGCTTGAGTAACCAGCTGGTGCCGGCCATGTCGCACAGCCGTTGGAAGTTGAGCCGGCGCACGCCCGGCTCGCTGCTCCACCCGTCGCGGCCTTCGGCATCTTTGGTGTGCCGGCGCACCTGCTTGGTGGGGAATGCCCAGCCAAGGCTCACCATCATGTCGATCGAGCGTTTGGCACGTTCCAGCTCGGCGCCGGTCTGTCCGCCATAGGCGAGCTGGGCGAGATCCTTGAGGGTGTAGCGGTGCCAACGGCCGCCGCCATGGCGCGGCTTGCCCACAAACCCGGTGCGCACGTCGGCCAGGTAGAGCAGGGCGACGGACATGGCCAGCAGTGATTCGGCGCCATCAGCGCGCAGCGCCCGCACCCTCGTCAGTGCCTTGTCCAGGGCATAGCCGGCCACGATGACGTTGCGGCTAATCCGCATCCACAGCGAGCCGCGCCGTTGTTCCAGGCTGCGCACCAGCGCGTCGCGGGTGGCATCGAGGACGGCCGGCCGGCGCTTCTTGCCGGCCGGTGGCTTGGGCTGACGCCAGTGCACACGCTTGTGCGGCCGACCGCTGGGAGCGGTCGGTTCAGGGCCTGGCGTGTGAGAGCCTGGATCTACTGTTGACATGTCCCGCGCCGATGAACGGCAGCGGGGCAAGGTGGTCGGCGTTTCGGCCTTTGCATCCTTTTCCCTCTTGCACGGCTTCGCCGGCGGGATTAGGATGGAGCTATCTGACTAGCCCATTGACTGGTTTTGTCCCGCCAGCCCAGTGATGAAAAAGCCGCCCTTGCCGGGGCGGTTTTTTCGTTTTCGGGGTCTACTGCGCTAGTAGCCTTCCCACCCGCGTTGTCATATCGCTGCCAAGTATCCGCGCGCGGCCCTTAAACCGCAAGCAATCCCCGTGTGCACAACCATTGCACACCATGCGTGGCACGCATTTTGCCCTCGCGCCATGAGGCGCCGGCATGATTCGTCCCGGCTATCGCTCGACACGGAACGCGTGATCGGCCGGCGGAATGCGCCGGGAAACAAACATCGGATCAAACAGCCTGGCGCGTGTGATGGTCGATAGCCGCAGCTGCTGCCGGCAGCCCGTGACGACCGGACCGGACACGCTAATGAACTCGGTGGACGTGACAGACGATACGCCAGCATCGCCCGCGATGCAGTCGCTTCCCAGCACCGCCATGCGGGGTTGGTGATACACCTGTGCAGCCTGGCGGTTGCAAAACAGGACATCTTCGCTCACTGCGTCGTGGTCCTGGTCGGCGAGGCTGTAGTTCACCTCGTGGGTGCAGAGCATTTCCCCCTCGACCGCCCAGCGGGTGACGACGCGGAACGCATCGACGGTTCCGGCCGTCTCGATCAACAGGCCATTCATGGCCTTGCGTCCGATCTTGCGACAGGCCACCTGATACCGTTTGTTGGGATACGGGCGGCGGGCGACGACCTCGATGCCGTTGCGTAGCAGCAGGCCGAACGGGGCAATCGCAATATCGATCAGTTCGCACCGGGTGGGGATGCCCTGCGGCTCAAACAGCCGGGGCGAAAGATGGATCAGCATGGGATTGCCTCATTGCCGGACAGCCCACGGGTTGGGGCTGCGCGGTGTGATCACACAGGAAGCATGGCGCCGGCACGTCCAGGACGCTACCGGAGTGCGCTACGGGCGCGCTACGCGCCTTCGATCAGTGGGGGTGCGCGCACCGGCAGTGCGAAGTCAGCGGCCAGCTGTGCGGCCGCCTCCAGGGTCAGCACGTAATGCCCGCCAGCCACGACCAGCGCAGCCAGGTCGGCCGACACCGCTGCCGGCGAAGACACGAAGACATCAAGCGCAGCCACGCCGCGCACGGTGCAATACGCCGGGCCTGACACGTCGCCGACGTGGGGGCAAGGTGGACGCCGAATTGTGGCTCCCCGTTTTCGACCTGGTGGCGCACGTGCAGCAGTAGCCCGGCATGGGCGCTGGGATAGCTGCCGGTGCGCGCCGGGGCGGCATTGGGTCTGGGCTTGTCCATGTTCGGTTCCTTCGATCAGCTTGCGGTGTGCACACCCATTGCACACCGCGAGTCTAAAAAAGCTGCCGCCGCAGCGCTGGGCTACGTCTAGCGGCTCACGCGTAGCTTGACCAGTAGTGCGGGCGCCCGTCCCACGGGTGGGCATAGGCACTGCTGGACAACTTGACGCCGTTGCGCGGATTGACCCGCTTGCGGATCGGCTCGGCCTTTGTGTACTGGCCTGGCACCGGGATGGCAGTGCCGGACATGTGGCCGGTGTCCTGTCGCTGCTGCACCAGCTCGCGCAGGGTCACGGTGCGATTCTGCACGGCGACGACCTCGTAAAAGTCCACATTGGTCTGCTCGTAGCCGTAGCTGGACACCAGCACCGCCCCCACGGTGAGGGTGTGCGGGCGCTTGGCCTCGGCGCGGCGCTCGGCCTGGGCGTCGGCAAGCTGCTGCCGGCGGGTGGTGAAGCTGGCAATGTCTTGCTCGGCTGCGGCCTGCGACCGGAACCACACCCGGTCAGGCTTCAAGGCCTTGCCGTGGAACTTGGTCACGACGATGCGGCCGGCTTCCTCGGCAATGTAGTAGCGCGAGCCGTCGGCCAAGTCATGCGGCTGCTGGGCATAGCGAGGGCCGGCGATGGCATCGCGCAGCTCGGCACGCTCAGCGGCGGTCAGGGACGCGGGGTTAGGCAGCTTATGCATGGTGGTGTCCTGGTCAGTGCTGGGGAGTGGTGGCCAACAGCGCCGCGGCGGCGCTGTCGTGGTCGGCTTGCTCGGTCAGTGCGATCGCTTTGCGTGCCAGCTCGTGGGCGCGGAACAGGCTGCGTGCGCCTCCGGCGGGCAGCTCCCGCAGCTGCTGGGCTTCGCGGCGCAAGCGCGCTGCATGCACCCGACAGGCGCGCTCATGGCGGCGGTGATCGGCGATCAGGGCACGCACGTTGTCGGCGGCGCTCATGCCGCACCCCGCAGGCGTGCCCAGCGGATCGCGGCGAGCTGGGCATGCGCTGATTCCCACGCGCTGGCGCGGACCGATGCGCCGAGCTGGACGATTTGCCGCAGCCGGTCTTCGGCGGTCAGCGGGCGGGGGCGCTTGGTGGTCTTGGCCTGGTGCATCGTCGGAGTCCTCTGCTGATCTGACCAAAGGTGTGCAATACCATTGCACACCATATGGCAAAAAAAGGGGGTCAGTCTTCGGTCGGCTGCATGATCGTGATGACCGGCTCGCCGTTGTCGCCGCCGCCGATATGCATGTGCAGGGTCACGATACGGGCCTGGTGGCCTTTGCCCTCCCGGGGCACCCGGTGCAGGGCGAACGGCACCCGGTTGGCCTGGGCGTTGCGGGCGGCGAAATTGCGCGCCATGAACAGCACATCCCACAAGCGGCCTTCCTCGTCCTGCGGCACACGCTTGCGCTTAGTGTCGTCCTGGCTCCAGGCAACGCAGTCGGCCCAGACGGCCCGCGTGACGGCAACCGGCACCGTAAAGCCGGCTTCGCGGGCGAGCGTAGACACGTCCACCAGGTCGCCATCCTCGATCAGGTCAGCGCGGGTGTGGATATGGATGATGTCGGATGCGGTGAACATGGCGCTATCTCCGGTAGTTGTGTGGTGTGCAATGTCTTGGCACACCTTCATAATACCGATTTGCATGCTTGCATGCAAGCATGCAAGCTGTCATGCATGCACCTCTATGTTCTGCCGATGGAACATCACCGCGCGTGCCAGTGCAGGGGGTCGGTGTACCTGGTCGCTCGCTGCGCCTGGTCCCGGCCACGCCTTGTCCTGGTCGTCGCCGAAGCTCGATCACGACCACAGGGCCATCCCCTCACCAACGCCCGTCCAATCACTCCCTGCTGACCCGCTGTTGCGGATGTGCCGGCGCACGGCCAAAAAAACCGCCGGGTGACCGGCGGCAGGAATCCAGGGCGTGCGCGTCTCAGTAGGCCATTAGCCAATCGTCGGCGGAATCAAACGTCTCGGCGTCTGCCGGCGCCAGCTCAGGCAGGTGCACTTCGACATTGTGATAGCCACCGATGTCGTGCCGATTCGCCATTCGCGCGGCGGTCATGGCATCGGCCCGCGTTGGGAACATGGCCCAATATGTTGCGCTACTGCCTCGGTATTTCATGGCGCAAGGGCCGGTGTAATCAGCGGGCACATGGTTATAGGCAGTGGTTCCGTCTGCCGGGTCTTCGCAGATGGTGGCGGACTTTGTCGGATCACTCATCGGGGTCTCCTTTGGGGGCGTTAGTCCGGCAGGTTCCAGTTGTCGCTCTCGCCTCGCTCGCGCGGCTCGCGCTTGCGCACGATCAGCGTCACCTCGCCGTCGATAGCCACCGGCACGGTGCGCAGCTTGAGGGTGTAGCCGCCGCTGCGATGGGGAAAGGCAACACCGCACCGGAACCACTCGGTTCCGGTTTCGCCGTCGCCTTTGGTGTAGGCGTGCGGCGATACGACATCGAAGCGGTCGTGCGTCGTGGTGGGGGTGTTGGCGTTTGCTGCGGTGGAGTCGGATTTAGGCATCGTTCGCGTCCTCGGCGTGTGGTTTAGTGCGCGTGCGATGGCCCGCGCATCGGCGAGGTTACACCGTGCAATACCATTGCACACCATGCCTGCGTGGTGTGCTGTTGCGGTCTGCGACGCAGGCCGCATCCTCGGTGGCCACCTACCGGTGGCCACCAGGTCACGCGGCCGTCCACGCATGCCCCACGGCCAGCGCGGAGCGCTGCCCGTCGCCGTGGGGGATGGGTGTATCCATCCCCAGGCGTCGGGGGAGCGGTGGAGCATGGGTGGGCGGGCCTACCGGTTGCAGCTCGTCCCCGGCTTGTCCACGGGGGCGGCCAACGGCCGACGCTGACCAGGTGGTGCCGCCCACCTGGTCAGCGCCACGGTGGGCAAGCGGGGGCGAGCTGCCCGCCTGCGATCAGGCAAACAGCTGCTTGATGGAGTCTACCGACAGGTCGTGATCGCTATCAGTGTTCAGGATCGGCCGGCTAATGATCTTGTCCAGGATCACCCAAGCGCGTTCGCGCAGCTGCTTGTCGTCCAGGCCGTCCAGCAGGAAGATCCGGCCGGCGATGGCGTGCGCCAGGTTCTGCGGGCCACTGCCGCCATAGCCCCAGCCATAACCTCCGTCGTAATCAAACAGGTCGCGGCGGGTAGGCAGCAGCTCGGCCAAGCTCTCATCTTTGTGGCGGTAGAGCGCCACGCTGGCCCCTTCAACGATTCGCAGCAGGATGTGGCTCATTGGCACCTCGTCAGCATGGGCATGCGGCCCGGAAGCGGCCATTGTGCGCAGGGGCGCGATGGGGTGTGCAAGCGGAGCGCGCAGCCGGCGTAGCCGGCGAAGGGGCGAGGATTAGGGCCGACTGGCGATGACGCGGCACGCGGCATCGGTGCGCAGCACCCCAAGCCGGTGACCGCGTGCGGTCACGCCCGCCTGGGCTGGTGGCGGGTAGGGCAGGGCATTCGCATCGGCTGCGACATTGATGTGCATAGTGTGGTGCATGGGCCAACGCAAACGACCAGCACTCGCACCGTGGCACTTCGGCCCACCTGGCATCTGCGACGCGTGCGGCAGCCGGTGCGGCACGATGGACCAGGCCGGTATCGTCTGCTACGTCTGCAAGGCGGGCGTATTCATGCCACGGGGATTCTGGCAATTCTCGCCTTGCCCAGCGTGCAAGGGGGCCGACTCGTTCTGCACATGCTGCGAGGGTCGCAACTGCATCGCCACACCGCGCGAAGACATCGACGTTGATGAGCTTGAACGGTTCTGGCAGATAGTCATCAAGCGGGCACTCAGCGACGGAACCCCCTTGCCTGCACCGATTGCAGCGTTGATTTGATGGTTGTGGGTTCGAAGTGATGTAAAGTGCTGCAACTAAATCAGGTGCACTGTCCATGGCCGTTGCAAAACGAGGTCGTAAACCTACAGGCAAGCCGCGTGCGACTCGTGCCTCAGCGAGCCTGCCGCCTGAGATTTACCAGACGCTGCAAGCCATAGCGAAGCAGAAAAAGGTTTCGGTTGCCTGGGTTATCCGCGAGGCCGCCGAGAAGTACATCGCCGCCCAATGGCCGCTGCTGGAGACGAAATGATGACCTTAGACACCGCCGCAAATGGACTTGCATTACGGAGCGAGCCACCGCCTTCGCCTGCCGAACTGCCTTCACCTTCGCAGCTGCGAGCGGTTCTGCGAACACAAAGCAAGGCGACTGCTGAACGCTCACAGCTCGCGTTTGCTGAGGCCGTCACGGCACACGCCGTCAAAGCCTATTGGGAGCAGCTTGGCTCGGGACTGGCCGTGCAGCCTCCCCGCACACGGCGTGCGACTTTCCAGAAGCTGGTCGCCGCGCCGCAATCCAGTTTGGGCAGGCTATTGCGCGCCTGTCTGTCGAAGACGCTGCATCTAACCTCGGGCTGCTCTACACCGCGCTCCTCCCCAGTGAGTGGCGTTCGGAGCGGGGCGTTTTTTACACCCCGCCAGCATTGGCCGAGCGGTTGCTCGACCAAGCAGAGGCGGCAGGCCTAGATTGGTCGCGTGCCCATGTGCTCGACCCGGCAGCGGGAGCGGGCGCGTTTCTTGTGCCTGCGGCACGGCGACTACTGAAGTCCCTCGGTGACTGCTCCCCAGCAGTAGCTATCCACAATCTCTCGGCCAGGCTGCGCGGCTTTGAGCTCGATCCCTTTGCGGCCTGGATGGCGCAGGTATTCGTCGAAGCTGCAGCACTGCCGCTCATCGTGGCTTGCGGCCGGAGACCGACCGCTGTTCTGACCGTATGCGATAGCCTCTCCATTACAAAGAGCAAGGGCTTCGATTTGGTTGTCGGCAATCCGCCGTTTGGTAGGCTGAAGCTGGCCGCTGAAAGGCGCGAATACTTTTCGCGAAGTCTCTACGGTCACGCGAACCTATACGGCCTGTTCATGGATCTGGCCGTGCGCCTGGCAAAGCCCGATGGCCTAGTTTCATTCCTGACGCCATCGAGCTTCCTTGCCGGGGAGTACTTCAAGAATTTGCGCGCCGTTTTGCACAAGGAAGCTCCGCCGGTCTCGCTGGACTTCGTGACGGCACGCAAAGGTGTGTTCGACGACGTACTGCAGGAAACAGTCCTGGCCACCTATCGCAAGGGCGCAAAGCGCGCCCGCGCTGTCGTGTCCTTCATCGAAGCGCAGCCTGGCGTGCCGGTCAAAGCTGAGCCCGCTGGCCACTTCACCTTGCCGCGCAAAGCAACGGCCCCTTGGTTCCTGCCCAGGCACGCCGACGAAGCAGAGCTTGCGAAGAGGCTGCGCGCCATGTCGGCGCGCCTGGCAGATTGGGGCTACAAAGTAAGCACAGGCCCCCTCGTGTGGAACCGATTCAAGCCGCAACTGTGCGACAGCGAAGAAGCTGGCACCGTCCCTCTCGTATGGGCTGAAAGCGTGACCAGCGATGGCCGTTTCGTTCTCCGGGCAGAAAAGCGGAACCACAAGCCATTTCTTCGCCTTCAGCCTGGTGATGATTGGCTGGTCGTTCGCAAGCCTTGCGTTCTGCTCCAGCGGACAACAGCGAAAGAGCAAGCTCGCCGGCTCATCGCTGCAGAGATGCCGGCATCGTTCATCAAGCGGCACGCCGGCGTTACGATTGAGAACCATCTCAACATGATGATTCCTACCGTGGAAAATCCAGCGGTGTCGCCCGCGCTGCTTGCGGCGTTTCTTAACAGCGATGCCGCCGATCGGGCCTTCCGTTGCATGAGCGGTAGCGTTGCGGTTTCTGCATACGAGCTTGAGAATTTGCCCCTGCCCACTGCAAGCGACCTGAAGAGAATGGTTGGCAGCAAAGTCACACGCGCGAGCGTCGAGAAGGCCTGCGCCAAGCTGTATGCGACAGAAGGTGAAGCGTGAGCTTGCCTCCCTACGTCGACCGGCGAACCATTCACCAGCGACTGCCCCTCATCTTTCAGGAAGGCACTCCCAATCGTAACTATTGCATTCGGGAAATGGCCGCCTCGGCGGTGTTTGTGATGCTATACATCGGGGCAGTCGAAGGCACTGGCCGTTGGCTTGCTCCGAAACATGTGATGCGTATGACGGTCGAGCAAGCACTGCTAAGTGACGATGCAGTGCGAGAGGCCTACGGCCTCGGAGCCATGAAGCCGGGGTTCCGGGTAGCTGGGCAACGTTGGTACGAGGAAAACAGTCGCGAGCCTCTTCGCGACGAAACTTTGCGCCAAGGGTTCATCACGAATAACGCTGTGGCAGAGCGGACAGGTTTGCCAACGACTTCTGGCCTGCCGCGCTATGCGCTCAAGACTGACTTCGCCGCGTTGTTTGACCCTGCACTTGCTGGAGACGACCTGATCGCAGCCATCACTGCTTGGCAGGAAGCTCACCTTTCAGCATCGGCGATGGCGCGCATCGCGCTCGTGCGGCGTGGTGCTGCGCCGACTGATGAGGGTGTAATGGTGACCTTTCCAAACGGCGAAACGCGCCGGATGGCACCCGGCCCGAGCTCCGTCATATCGAAAGCGGTCATTGAAGAATTTGCCGCTCGCTTCCTCACGCAGCCAGCCGTTTTATGGGTGAGCGAGAGCGGCGCGAAAGTCGTCTCTAGAGACGATGAGCTTGCCAAGTCACTGAAGCTAAAAATTACGGCCGACCGCAACTTGCCAGACATCATCCTTGTAGACCTAGGCGGTGGTGGCGTAACGGGCTTCCTGCTGGTGTTCATCGAAGTTGTCGCGACCGATGGACCAATCACGATGCAACGGCGAGAAGCCTTCATGCAGATTGCGGCAGATGCCGGTTTCACGCCGGAAGCGGTAGCTTTCGTGACGGCCTATCTTGACCGCTCACACACTGCCTTCAAAAAGACAATCGCCGAGCTCGCTTGGCGCTCCTTCGCTTGGTTTGCTTCCGAGCCCGAGCACATCATCGCTTTGCACAACGGAGCGACCTCGCCGCTTCCGTTGGGCACCTTAATGCACGGAGTTTAACAACCTAGCTATTTCTGCCCACAATTGGCGAACTTGCTCAGGTCACCACCTATCCCAGCGCAAGGTTCCCGGAGCGGCTTCGATTTGTGCGGCAACCAGTTAGCGTGCTTGCGAGAAGCCTGCCTAGTTGGAGTTGAACGAACCGGCTGTCTGAGCGCTCTTTGCACGGGCTGTCGCGATCTTTGCCCATGCTTTGCCACGGCCGGCCTGGCGGTCGACGACCAGGTAGGTGAGGCCAGTGCGTCGCCAGCCTGGCCCGCACAAGGCGAGCACATCATCGCCACCGCGATGCCAGACAAGCACGTCCACACATGCGCCGCGGCCGGCGCTGGCCCACTCCCTGGCTTGGTAGTCGCCATCTTTGGCCGTGGGCTTGCCGAGCTGCGCCACCAGCGCATCGGCGAGAGCTGCGTAGGCCTCGCGCTGGAATTGAAATTCCACCGCCGCAACGCGCCCGGTGTGCTCGTCCAGCGTGATCGTGCTGGCGGTGGACGTGGCCCCACCGATCTTGAGCGGCTGCGTTGCCTTGCATTCCACTGCTTGGTATTGGACAGCGCAGCCGGTAAGGCCCATCTTCCGTGCGGCCTCCTTCGGCATGCCGGGGTAGTAGCCGGGGTAATCCCCCGCCCATTAGCAGACGCCAGAAGTGGAATTTTCTCGTATCCTTTCTCGAGGAGGTTCCATGAAGAAGTCCCGCTTTACCGACAGCCAGATCATCGCCGTGCTCAAGCAGGCCCAGGCCGGTGCGCCCGTGCCGGAGCTGTGCCGCGAGCACGGCATCAGCTCGGCCACGTTCTACAAGTGGCGCAGCAAGTTCGGCGGCATGGACGTGTCCATGGTCGCGCGCATGAAGGAGCTGGAGGAGGAGAACCGCCGGCTCAAGAAGATGTACGCCGAGGCGCAGCTCAGTACCGACCTGCTGAAGGAAGCGCTCGCAAAAAAATGGTGAGGCCATCTCAGCGACGCGAGATGGCCCAATCGGCAGTCACGAGCGGGCGTACGAACATCCGCCACGCCTGCCAGGCCTTCGCGGTGAGCGAGACCTGCTTCCGCTACCAGGCCAAGGCCAGCGAGCAGAACGCCCGGATCGCCGACTGGCTGGTCCGCCTGACGACCGCCCATCGCGACTGGGGCTTTGGCCTGTGCTACCTGTACCTGCGCAACGTGAAGGGCTTTGGCTGGAATCACAAGCGGGTCTACCGGATCTACCGCGAGCTGGAGTTGAACCTGCGGATCAAGCCGAGGAAGCGGCTGGTGCGTGAGCGGCCCGAGCCTCTGGCGGTGCCGGAGGCTATCAACCAGGTCTGGTCGATGGACTTCATGCACGACCAGTTGGCCGACGGCCGCAGCTTCCGGCTGTTCAATGTGCTCGACGACTTCAATCGCGAGGGGCTGGGGATCGAGGTGGATCTGTCGCTGCCGTCAGCCCGTGTGATCCGATCGCTGGAGCAGATCATCGAGTGGCGCGGCAAGCCCGCCGTGATCCGCTGCGACAACGGCCCTGAATACATCAGTGGCGCGTTGCTGTCCTGGGCGCAGCGGCATGGTATCCGGTCGAGCACATCCAGCCGGGCAAGCCACAGCAGAACGCCTACGTTGAACGCTACAACCGCACCATCCGCTACGCCTGGCTCGCCCAAACCCTGTTCGACACCATCGACCAGGTGCAGGACAAAGCCACCCGCTGGCTATGGACGTACAACCACGAGCGTCCGAATATGGCGCTCGGCGGCATCACGCCTGCCATGAAGTTGGCGATGGCCGCTTAGCTCCACTTCTGGCGACCGCTAGAAGTGGGGGATTACCCTATCAGTAGCCGGAGTTGTATGGATTGGCTGGCACGGTATCAGATGGGGTGTAGGTTGGTTGCGGAGCGGGCTGGCGGTAGGTACTTTGCGCCTTGTACGGATCCACTGTGCCAGCCTGGCCGGTGTAGGGGTTGACGTTCCCGCGTGTCGAATAGTTATCGAGCGTCGTGCTGTTGGCGGCGCTGCGATAATGGGACTGCACGTAGGTGCCGTTGGCGCGATAGTAGCCTTTGACATGTGTCTGGGCTGACACTGCAACAGATGCGAGCAGTGCGAGTACCGCAAAAGTGATTTTTGCCTTTTTCATGAGTATCTCGATATTTTTTGCTTGATACATCGTTAGCGTCACGACGGGAGCCAACTTGACGGACTGATCGCCTTCAGTTGAAGCTTCAGTGCGCTCCTCGGCGGTAATCAGTAACCATTTCGGTCGTTACATCCTTGGGATAACACAGAGGGGAATAACCGCCGCCACGGCTATACGCGCTACGACGGCCGCAGCTGCTCCCATTGCTGGCTGTGTTGTAGGGACAGGGGCAGTTCCCGGGATACGACCTGATCGATTCGCTAATCAGCACAGCCCTTACCTGAGTGTCTGACAGCGTTGGCGCTGGCTTTTTGGCAAGCACTGCTGGTGCACCGGTCATAGCAAGCACAAGCAACAGAATACGAAGTTTCATTGGCTCAACCTGTTTCGCACGTAGCGTGCAAAGCAGGACATGCAAGGACTATTCCCGAGTCCGAGCGTGTGCAGAATTTTGTGTAACCGTGGTTTGGGTTACCGCTGAGGAAGTCGCCCCTCGAACTGGATCGTAAAGCGGTTCAGCGCAGCCTTCCAGTCGCGGATCGGCAGCGTCCATTTCTTGGTGATGTTGCGCAGAGCCAGGTAGAACAGTTTCATCAAGGCTTCGTCGCTGGGGAACGCGCCGCGGTTCTTGGTCAGCTTGCGCAGGCTCATGTTGACCGACTCGATGGCTTGGTCGTATAGATCACCTTGCGGATCTCCGGTGGGTAGTCGAAGAACGGGATCAGTCGTGACCAATTGCGCCGCCATGACTGGCTGATGGGCGGGTACTGGGCGTCCCACTTGGCCTCGAACTCGGTCAGTGCCTGCTCGGCCTCCTCGACGGTGGCGCAGGCGTAAATGCGCTTGAGATCGGCGGCAACCTCGGCGCGGCGTTTCCACGAGACGTAGTTCAGGCTGTGCCGCACCATGTGCACGATGCACAGCTGCACGGTGGTCTGCGGGAACACCGCCTCGATCGCCTCGGGAAACCCCTTCAGGCCATCGACGCAGGCAATGAAGATGTCCTGCACCCCGCGGTTGCGTAGCTCCGTCACGACTTGCAGCCAAAACTTGGCACCCTCGGCCTGCGCCAGCCATAGGCCCAGCACTTCCTTCTCGCCGCCCATGGTGATGCCGATGGCCAGGTACACCGCCTTGACCCGCACCGCGCCCTCGCGCACTTTGACGTGGATGCAGTCCAGATAGACGATCGGATAGACCGGATCCAGTGGCCGCGCCTGCCACGCCTTGACCTCCTCGACGACCGCATCGGTGACTGAGGAAATCAGACTCGGCGACACCTCGGTGCCGTACATCTCCTCCAGGTGCGACTGGATCTCGCGCACGGTCATGCCGCGCGCGTACAACGACAAGATCTTGTCATCGAAGCCGGCCCAGCGGGTCTGGTGCTTGGGGATCAGCTGTGGCGCGAAGCTGCCGTGGCGATCACGCGGAATCTCGATCGGCAGCTCGCCGAACTCGCCCTTGAGCGTCTTGCGGCTGCGTCCGTTGCGCGTGTTGCCGGCCGCGTTGGCGACCGGCTCATGCTTGTCATGACCGAGGTGTTCGGTCATCTCCGCGTCCAGCGCCCGCTCCACCAACCGCTTGGTCAGCTGCTTGAGCAGGCCGTTCTCGCCGATCAGATCCTCGGGTTTGGTGTAGTTGACCAACAGGCTGCTAAGCAGCTCGTCGGGTACCTCATGTGTGCGTGGGCTCATGGTGTCTCCGGGTTAGGTGGCAGTCTCCTGCCTGTGGCCCGGTTACACAAAATCTAGGACACGCCCCCTGGTCAAAAACACCGCGCAGGTGCTGACGCTCTTTGCGCTGTCGAACCTGTGGCTGAAGCGGAAGCAGTTGATGCCTGCCGTTGGGAAGTTGTGCCTGTAATGGGGAGAACGCCCCGAGAATGCGCTGGAAACAGCGAAAAACCGAAGGTGTGAGCGTAGTCAGCGCTACCGATGCGGGTCGACGCATCCTCTGGCCGCATTGATCAGACCATCCCTAACGGACGCGCTTCGGAAAGCCTGGTTCCAATGCGCCGCAACAGCGTGTTACCGGGCAGCTCGATGACGCGATACATCAGCCATGCCAGCAAGAAAACCACCAAGGTGATCAGCGCGGCCATGGCCGGGGTATGCGCCTGGTCGCCCAGTAATTTCATGGCGACATAGATCACCGGAATATTTAGCAGATACATCGAGAAGCTGAACTCGCCGCACATCATGATCGGCCGATAGCCGAACAGCAGCTTGCTCAGCGGTGTATCGAAGGAGAACATGAACACGAAGATGCCCGAGAACAACGCGCCTTCCAGATAGTTGTAGAACTCGCGCTTGCTGCCGAATTCCACCGGCAGGATACTTGCGATGACCAAGCCGATAACGATCAGCGTCAGGCCTTGCAGCAACGCAAGCGTGCGCATACCCTTGTCGGACCAGGCTTGATTGCGGAACAACCCGAACAGCACGCCCGAGAAGAAGTACTGCATCTTGGAGCCGACAAAGGTGCCGGGCAGTTGGTCGCGGTAGGAGATCAGCAGAAAAATCGCGGTCAGGACGATTGCAAGCACGGAGGCGTTGCCTTGGTTTCTGAATTTCCACAGTGCGAACCACAGGACCACGAACACCGCGTAGAACTGCACCTCCGGTGGAATGCTCCACAGCGCGGACACGTTGCCGGAGAACAACAGGTGACGCAGCAAGTTGTGATGGGTGATCGCGTAGACGAACGATGGGTCGATCAGGTTGTAGATCAGGTAGGAGCCGATCACGACAAACAGATAGGCCGGAGCGATCCGCGAAAAACGCGAGATGCCATAGCGCACCACGGAAGAGTAGTCGAATTGCTTGTGGCCGTAGAGAAAGGCCATCAGGAATCCGCTCAGGGTGAAAAACACCATGACGCCCACTTCGCCCGGATACAGATGGCTACGCGAGAAGAATCCGTCTTCCGCAAGATGCGAATAGACCACTAGCAACGCGGCCAGTCCGCGAATTCCGGTGAGCGCATCGATGCGCTGTGCGGAGTTCATCGATCGTTCCTGCGGATCGTGAGCTGCGGGAAACAGGGGTTGCGTGACATATGAGGGAATTTGTCTTCAACGGCCGGGGTGAGCTTACCCCATGAGTGCGCTTGCATGGGGGCGGCAGGGAATCGCTAAGCGTCATGGACTGCTGCATGGCGCCTCCCCTAGGCCGCCGAGGCGGCGGTGTCGGCGTCGTCCTCGTCGCCGTTGTCCACGTCCGCGATGATGAGTTCATCGAGGTCCACCGTGAAGCTGTGGGGCAGATCGCCCGGACTGCTGGGCGACAGAAGCCCCCAGGTCAGCGGGCCGCCGGCGCCATTCAAGTTGTCTTCCAACACACTGAGGCAGTCACGGCGCGCTTCCTCGGGATCGCCATGGTAGTGCGCGGCGATGAACGGATTATCGGCGAAGTGGGCCGCGATGAAGGTCCGAAACGTTCGTCGCCGGCGGCGGTGAAACCATGGATTTGCTGATAGTTCGACATGCGGATTACTCCTAGCTGTGAGTGACGCTTGGCTGGTGCGGGATCAGGACAGCGACCGGGTGTCCCGCGCTGCCTTGACCAACGTGGAAACCGCTTTGGCAGGCACCAAGTCGCCGGCGTTGATGCGCTCGCACAGCGCGTCGATGTCGCTATCGGTGATGCGCGGACCGGCGTCGGTCAGAATGGAATCGATGTCAGCCGGCAGCGCGTCGTGCCGCTGAAGCAGGCGAAGGCCTGCGAGGATGGCGGCGAGTTCGATCGGCTCGATGTTCATTGCTTTTTCTTCTGAGAGAGGGCGACGAGTTCGTTGTAGTGCGCCAAAGCGGCATCTACGGCCGCGATGTCTTCGTGCTGGCCGGTGTGGTCGTCCATGTAGTCTCGGGCGATCATCAGTGCGGCCGCCAGGTTGCCGGCAGTAGCCGCCAGCGCTTCCGGTCCCTGCACCTGCTGGGTGAACCAGGCGTGGAACGCGGCTTCGTTGAATTGGGAGCCCTGCGCCTGGATCGCGCGGCTTCGGGCGGTGTCGTACTTGGCCATGAGTTCCGCGACGATGGCAGGCACTTCGGCAGGCTTGACGTTCATGCTTCGCTCTTGTGGTGGCTGCGGGTGGGCGACCAATCCGCAGTTTTCTTGTGGCCAAATTATATCATATTGGCTAACGAAAGTGGCGAAGCGCGGCGCGAAATGATGTTTTCGCGCTCGCACATTCAGCCAATAGCAAGGTTAATAATAGGAGCTGTAATTCTTGGGCCTGCCGTCCCACTTGGACAGGTTGCGGTGGTGGCCGGCGCCACTACTCAGGACGTGCAAATAGGCGGCGCGGTGCATGCGCGGCATGGCGCCAGCCTTGAAGACACCGGGGCGAGGCACGGCGGTGCCGGCCATGGCCTTCTCGCCGGCCTCGGTCTTCTCGGCCTCGATCTCGCACACCACGGCGGAGCGTGCGGACGGTACGCGCGTGACTTCGTAGAAGTGCACGTTCGTCTGCTCGTAGCCGTAGGTTTCATACACGATGTCACCCACCGCCAAGCCGTGGCCGGTTTCGCGGCGCTCTCGCTTGGCGTTCTCATTCGCGGTCTGCCGCTCGATGTAGCTGGTCAGGTGCCTATCGCGCTGCTCGGCCGTGGTGAATGCCAGGTTGAGAGCGGCGCGGATCTGCCGACCCTTGTAGGCCAGCAGGGCGTAGCGCACGCCGCTGACGTAGCAGTAGGCGACAACGCCGGCCTGCGGGAGCGTGTGCAGAATTTTGTGTAACCGTGGTTTGGGTTACCGCTGAGGAAGTCGCCCCTCGAACTGGATCGTAAAGCGGTTCAGCGCAGCCTTCCAGTCGCGGATCGGCAGCGTCCATTTCTTGGTGATGTTGCGCAGAGCCAGGTAGAACAGTTTCATCAAGGCTTCGTCGCTGGGGAACGCGCCGCGGTTCTTGGTCAGCTTGCGCAGGCTCATGTTGACCGACTCGATGGCGTTGGTCGTATAGATCACCTTGCGGATCTCCGGTGGGTAGTCGAAGAACGGGATCAGTCGTGACCAATTGCGCCGCCATGACTGGCTGATGGGCGGGTACTGGGCGTCCCACTTGGCCTCGAACTCGGTCAGTGCCTGCTCGGCCTCCTCGACGGTGGCGCAGGCGTAAATGCGCTTGAGATCGGCGGCAACCTCGGCGCGGCGTTTCCACGAGACGTAGTTCAGGCTGTGCCGCACCATGTGCACGATGCACAGCTGCACGGTGGTCTGCGGGAACACCGCCTCGATCGCCTCGGGAAACCCCTTCAGGCCATCGACGCAGGCAATGAAGATGTCCTGCACCCCGCGGTTGCGTAGCTCCGTCACGACTTGCAGCCAAAACTTGGCACCCTCGGCCTGCGCCAGCCATAGGCCCAGCACTTCCTTCTCGCCGCCCATGGTGATGCCGATGGCCAGGTACACCGCCTTGACCCGCACCGCGCCCGCGCACTTTGACGTGGATGCAGTCCAGATAGACGATCGGATAGACCGGATCCAGTGGCCGCGCCTGCCACGCCTTGACCTCCTCGACGACCGCATCGGTGACTGAGGAAATCAGACTCGGCGACACCTCGGTGCCGTACATCTCCTCCAGGTGCGACTGGATCTCGCGCACGGTCATGCCGCGCGCGTACAACGACAAGATCTTGTCATCGAAGCCGGCCCAGCGGGTCTGGTGCTTGGGGATCAGCTGTGGCGCGAAGCTGCCGTGGCGATCACGCGGAATCTCGATCGGCAGCTCGCCGAACTCGCCCTTGAGCGTCTTGCGGCTGCGTCCGTTGCGCGTGTTGCCGGCCGCGTTGGCGACCGGCTCATGCTTGTCATGACCGAGGTGTTCGGTCATCTCCGCGTCCAGCGCCCGCTCCACCAACCGCTTGGTCAGCTGCTTGAGCAGGCCGTTCTCGCCGATCAGATCCTCGGGTTTGGTGTAGTTGACCAACAGGCTGCTAAGCAGCTCGTCGGGTACCTCATGTGTGCGTGGGCTCATGGTGTCTCCGGGTTAGGTGGCAGTCTCCTGCCTGTGGCCCGGTTACACAAAATCTAGGACACGCCCCCTGCGGGAACTCGCGGGCCTCGGCGTTGGCGGGGATATAGCGGGTCTTCTTCAAGCGGTTCATGGTGCGGATCTCCGGTCGGATCGTGATGACGGGCGCGAGGGTGCTGGTCACCAGGTCGTCAGCGTCGAAGATGCTCATGCCTGCACCTCGACCAGCTCGATGCGGCGCGAGGGATGACGGCTGATCGTGCCCATGAGGGTCTCGCATTGCTGGCGGCTCATCGGATAGCGGGTCAGACGCAGGCGCTCGCCGCTGTGCTTGCTGACGGCCTCGATGTGGAAGAGAGGACCGCGCTCGATGTAGACACGGGCATCGGCGCGATAGGTCATCACGTCGTAACCACCGTTTGCCAGCACGTACACGCGGCACCACCACCCGGCCCGCACTTCCTGCACGTTGTCCCGGCGCGCAGCCACCCCGTTGAACATGCCCAGCAGCACGTCACCCGGCTTGATGTCCTTCGCGTCTATCCACATTGCTTTGCTAGATGCAGGAGCCGGCTTTTGATCTTGTGTATCGCGCTTCAGCGCGGACGTGTTTAGGTTCATTGGGACGCTCCTTTTGCTGTTGTGGGGGAGTTGGACATTGCTTCGCTGAGTGCCTTTCGCCGTGTTGCCCGTAGGTCGGCCGGGTCAAGCGGGTGTCCAGGGAGACGGGAAGCCGCAGCCCGGAGCGCAGCGCAGGGACCGGGTGAGCGGATCAGCGAAGCGGTGCCCTGGATGCGCGCGCAGCGCCCGGACTACCGTTCAGGGCAGGCGAAAGGGGCTCAGCGATGCAGCACGCCACCGGCGACGCTTGGGAGCGGTCCCGTGGACCGTGTGCGCGTCGCGTCAGCGACGGGCAGGTAGAGCCGTTCCGGCGAGCCGCAGGCGCGGTTCTGCGGCCGTGTGCGGCCGCCGCTGGTGATCGCCTCGGTGATCGAGCTGGTGGCCGTTCTGCAGGGCAGGGCGGCCGCACTGGCCGGCGTGCGATCGGCACGCTGAAACTGTCTTGCGCGCGAGCGCGGAACGTGTGGCGCGCCAGCGCTGCAACTGTCTTGCGTGGCGGGTGCGAGGACGCCCGCCCCCAGCTTGCCCACCGCTTCCCCGGACCCTCCGATACGGAGGTCTCCGGGCCCCGGGGGCGGCGCTGCGCACCGGCCGTGGACAAGCCGGGGACGGCCTGGCGGCGGTGCCATCAAAAGCGGGTTTGCAGGGGAGGGTGAGGGCGGCTCCCTGCCGGCGGCGGGAGCGTTGTCCTCGGCGCTGAAGCCGCGCGTGCGCGGGTGAAGCGTTGTCCGTAGGGGGTTCCCCCTACACCCCGGAGCGGGCACCTGGTCGTCGGCGCTGGCGACGACGTTGGTGACACATGCCGACCGGCACGTTGGCGACAGGCCTCGATCTGGCCAACCGCCAGGCTGTCGCCAATCCTTGGTCACGGATCTCGCCGGCGACGCCTGCTTGGTCGTCACCAAGGCGCACCAGCGCCGCCGGCGCTGTCCACATATCCACGGTCTGCGCAGGGGCCTTCTATGGCACCCGCAGCGAGGCGGTGGGTATGTGGGCAGTCGCCAATTTCAGCCGCCACGGCAGGCGCGGCGCCGCTCACCGCTCCTTACTGAGACGGTGACGACAAATTCACGATGGAACAAGCAGATTTGTCGGTAAGCGGCGCGGCGCGCCTGCTAAATTCCTTTGCAGGGCAATGCCTTGCTTCGCTCTGCCAGTATTGCGCCAGGCTTCGTCTTCTTGGTGACACTTCCATATCGAAAATTACATTTTTGTCGCCAACATAGTACAGTGTGGCCATGTAGCGCGGCAGTTTGGGGATGCAGATTTATGCATGTTGGTTCGCGTTTCGCGCAGTGAGGGTAAGCCGCCGAGCACTACCGGCGTTCCTTGCTGTTCGCCGGACCCGAAAGGGATTGAAGCCCGAAGGGCCGAAACCGGCACAGCCGGGTTCGGTTTACGAAAGCCCGTCCCCATCCCCTGCCCGCAGGTCGGGGGATGGGGTGAGCCAGCCAGCTCGTTCTCTGAGCGGACCATGGAACCGAAATGATGCAA
The DNA here is from genome assembly GCA_022749655.1 of Xanthomonas phaseoli pv. phaseoli. Classification (GTDB taxonomy): domain Bacteria; phylum Pseudomonadota; class Gammaproteobacteria; order Xanthomonadales; family Xanthomonadaceae; genus Xanthomonas; species Xanthomonas phaseoli. The sequence goes on along the minus strand of CP094244.1, from coordinate 64,350 downwards.
ATAGATTACCAATATGCGGTGCTTTGGCAGTAGGATAGGAAAATTTTAAGATGAACGACCGAGACCGAGATCGCGACCGCCTCATGGGAGCCGCCCTACCACCCGTTTACCCACCCTGCACCCTGTCTAATTCTATTTTGGAGAGTGATCTAGAGTTGGCCGCCCAATATAATATTGTGAATCACATCAAGGTATTTGAAACGCCGAGCGGTTTTTACGTCACTGCAAAATTTGCAGATAGAAAGGGTGGTTTTCTTAAACAGATCAAACCTATGGGGGTACCCGAGGCTTACTACGTTCTAGCGCAACTTCTTGGCGAGCGCGACAAGGAGTGGTATTTGACCACTCGGAGGAATCGCGACAGACCGAGAATGTTTAAGGACTTGAAACGTCTCAACGATCTATTGTTGGAGAAAGATCCGTTGGACGGATTTACTCTGCTCCGCAACCAGGGATTACCGGGCGAGGCTCGACCGATGGCGGTTGTTGGGGATATGCCGGCCAACGCCAAACTGGCAAAAAGCTGAAGCCAATATGTCATAACTGTATTTACCAATATATGTTATTCTGGTCTCCAGACCCAACGATGGAGGCCATATGTTGCTGGAGTTCATGGATCTTGCGCAGCAGTGCGCACCGACCGTCGCGCCGCAGACGATGGCAGCGCTGGTGCAAGTCGAGTCGGGTTTCAACCCGTATGCGATTGGCGTGGTTGACGGGCGACTAGCCCGTCAACCCGTAAATCTTGAGGAAGCCGTCGCCACTGCGCAGCAATTGGAAGCGGGCGGCTGGAACTTTTCACTGGGCATCGCCCAGGTCAATCGGCGCAACCTTCCGAAGTACAAGTTGACATATGCGCAGGCGTTCGACGCCTGCGCCAATCTGCGTGCGGGATCGAAGATCCTGCAAGACTGCTACGCGCGTGCGTCGGCCAAGCTGACCAGCGAGAAAGACCCGCTGCACGCGGCGTTCTCTTGCTACTACTCCGGTAATTTCTCGCGCGGCTTCCGGCCCGACAAGGCGGGCCAGCCGAGCTACGTGCAGAAGGTACTCGCGAGCGCCAGGGTGGTGCCGAAGGCGATACAGGTCGTGCCGGCGATCGGCGCGCGCACGTCGCCGCCGGCCCACCTTCCGGCCGCTGAGCCGGCGCGGTAATCCCCCACTTTTAGCGGTCGCCAGAAGTGGAGCTAAGCGGCCATCGCCAACTTCATGGCAGGCGTGATGCCGCCGAGCGCCATATTCGGACGCTCGTGGTTGTACGTCCATAGCCAGCGGGTGGCTTTGTCCTGCACCTGGTCGATGGTGTCGAACAGGGTTTGGGCGAGCCAGGCGTAGCGGATGGTGCGGTTGTAGCGTTCAACGTAGGCGTTCTGCTGTGGCTTGCCCGGCTGGATGTGCTCGACCCGGATACCATGCCGCTGCGCCCAGGACAGCAACGCGCCACTGATGTATTCAGGGCCGTTGTCGCAGCGGATCACGGCGGGCTTGCCGCGCCACTCGATGATCTGCTCCAGCGATCGGATCACACGGGCTGACGGCAGCGACAGATCCACCTCGATCCCCAGCCCCTCGCGATTGAAGTCGTCGAGCACATTGAACAGCCGGAAGCTGCGGCCGTCGGCCAACTGGTCGTGCATGAAGTCCATCGACCAGACCTGGTTGATAGCCTCCGGCACCGCCAGAGGCTCGGGCCGCTCACGCACCAGCCGCTTCCTCGGCTTGATCCGCAGGTTCAACTCCAGCTCGCGGTAGATCCGGTAGACCCGCTTGTGATTCCAGCCAAAGCCCTTCACGTTGCGCAGGTACAGGTAGCACAGGCCAAAGCCCCAGTCGCGATGGGCGGTCGTCAGGCGGACCAGCCAGTCGGCGATCCGGGCGTTCTGCTCGCTGGCCTTGGCCTGGTAACGGAAGCAGGTCTCGCTCACCGCGAAGGCCTGGCAGGCGTGGCGGATGTTCGTACGCCCGCTCGTGACTGCCGATTGGGCCATCTCGCGTCGCTGAGATGGCCTCACCATTTTTTTGCGAGCGCTTCCTTCAGCAGGTCGGTACTGAGCTGCGCCTCGGCGTACATCTTCTTGAGCCGGCGGTTCTCCTCCTCCAGCTCCTTCATGCGCGCGACCATGGACACGTCCATGCCGCCGAACTTGCTGCGCCACTTGTAGAACGTGGCCGAGCTGATGCCGTGCTCGCGGCACAGCTCCGGCACGGGCGCACCGGCCTGGGCCTGCTTGAGCACGGCGATGATCTGGCTGTCGGTAAAGCGGGACTTCTTCATGGAACCTCCTCGGGAAAGGGGACGAGAAAATTCCACTTCTGGCGTCTGCTAATGGGCGGGGGATTACCACCCGCTTGTGATTCCAGCCAAAGCCCTTCACGTTGCGCAGGTGCAGAAAGCACAGGCCGAACCCCCAATCACGATAGGTTGTGGTCAACCGCACCAGCCAATCGGCAATCCGGGCGTTCTCCTCGCTGGCCTTGGCTTGATAGCGAAAGCAGGTCTCGCTCACCGCAAAGGTCCGGCAGGCATGCCGGATGTTCGTGTGGCCACCATCTACGGCCCATCGGGCCATCTCCCGGCGTTGAGATGGCCTCACCATTTTTTTCGCCATCGCCTCCTTCAGCAGGTCGGCGCTGAGCTGGGCATCGGCGTACATCTTCTTCAGGCGCCGGTTCTCGTCCTGCAGCTCCCTGAGCTGGGACATCAGCGATGCGTCCATGCCGCCGAACTTGGGGTTCTAAGCCGGAACCGCCGAAATTTCCGTCAACTCAGCTCAAGCTCTGCCACAAGCGCATCCAGGTCGATCATCTTGCCGTCGCTCTGGAAGGTGTAATGCCCGTTGAGCAGGATGTGCCGCCAGGCTGCCGGCGACATCTGGGTGATGAGTCCCAGCGCCTTGGCGTTACCACTGTCCTCGTACTTCGTCAGTAGCCGCGACAGGATGGCCGAGTTGTAGTAGATAACCGCGTTGGCGATCAGCCGCGCACACTGGTTGCTGATTTCGATCTCGATGTCGGTGCGTCCGGTCAATTCCTTCTTGCCACCGACCTGAGCAATCGTCGAACGTAGCTGGTGGTAGGACTCTATGCGGTTCTGTGAGCGGTGAACGTTCCGTTCCAGTTGCGGATCGCGCAGGTAACACAGCGTGTAGATGCTGCGGATGAGTTTGTCGAACTCGAAGACCGCACGCCGGGTCGGGTTTGGCGCAGTGTAGGTGCACAGCTTGCGGATCAGCGTGCCCTGCGTCATCTCCTTCAGCCCGAGCGTGGCGACGATCCGGTCGATGTTCGCCTTTTCGCGGACGATGAGTTGCTGGTCGATTTGCCCGACCGGTCGGATCAGGCATTTTTCGTACAGCGCCGGATCGTCGGCGGAATACAAGGCCTGCAACTGGTCGTCAAGGTCGGTGAAGCGCGGCTCGAAGCGCAGGCCGAACCAGTGAAGGATGGCGAAGTTGGCCTTGTTGATGCTGTGCATGTCGCCAGTGATCGCGGTCGGCACGATGCCCGATGTGTTGCGATACCAGATGTCGAACACGTGGTGGCCTTCGTATTCGTGTGCACCGATGGTAATCCCCCGCCCATTAGCAGACGCCAGAAGTGGAATTTTCTCGCCCCCTTTCCCGAGGAGGTTCCATGAAGAAGTCCCGCTTTACCGACAGCCAGATCATCGCCGTGCTCAAGCAGGCCCAGGCCGGTGCGCCCGTGCCGGAGCTGTGCCGCGAGCACGGCATCAGCTCGGCCACGTTCTACAAGTGGCGCAGCAAGTTCGGCGGCATGGACGTGTCCATGGTCGCGCGCATGAAGGAGCTGGAGGAGGAGAACCGCCGGCTCAAGAAGATGTACGCCGAGGCGCAGCTCAGTACCGACCTGCTGAAGGAAGCGCTCGCAAAAAAATGGTGAGGCCATCTCAGCGACGCGAGATGGCCCAATCGGCAGTCACGAGCGGGCGTACGAACATCCGCCACGCCTGCCAGGCCTTCGCGGTGAGCGAGACCTGCTTCCGCTACCAGGCCAAGGCCAGCGAGCAGAACGCCCGGATCGCCGACTGGCTGGTCCGCCTGACGACCGCCCATCGCGACTGGGGCTTTGGCCTGTGCTACCTGTACCTGCGCAACGTGAAGGGCTTTGGCTGGAATCACAAGCGGGTCTACCGGATCTACCGCGAGCTGGAGTTGAACCTGCGGATCAAGCCGAGGAAGCGGCTGGTGCGTGAGCGGCCCGAGCCTCTGGCGGTGCCGGAGGCTATCAACCAGGTCTGGTCGATGGACTTCATGCACGACCAGTTGGCCGACGGCCGCAGCTTCCGGCTGTTCAATGTGCTCGACGACTTCAATCGCGAGGGGCTGGGGATCGAGGTGGATCTGTCGCTGCCGTCAGCCCGTGTGATCCGATCGCTGGAGCAGATCATCGAGTGGCGCGGCAAGCCCGCCGTGATCCGCTGCGACAACGGCCCTGAATACATCAGTGGCGCGTTGCTGTCCTGGGCGCAGCGGCATGGTATCCGGGTCGAGCACATCCAGCCGGGCAAGCCACAGCAGAACGCCTACGTTGAACGCTACAACCGCACCATCCGCTACGCCTGGCTCGCCCAAACCCTGTTCGACACCATCGACCAGGTGCAGGACAAAGCCACCCGCTGGCTATGGACGTACAACCACGAGCGTCCGAATATGGCGCTCGGCGGCATCACGCCTGCCATGAAGTTGGCGATGGCCGCTTAGCTCCACTTCTGGCGACCGCTAGAAGTGGGGGATTACCCGATCAGGTAGCCGTTGAGCGGCACGTGGTTACACAGCAGCGTATAGGCGACGACACCCTTGCCGCGGCCGAAGTATTTGCGCGAGTAGCGCGCCTTCACGGTCGGCCGTTCGACACCGAATTTCTGACCATCGACGGCACCGTACAGTACGTCGAGGTCGAACGAGTAGTACGGAAAGATCGGCAGCGCAGCGATGGCGTTGCTGATGCAGTCGTTGGCGGCGTGCAACGTGGCCTGGCGCAGGTACTGCTGATAGGTGCTCTCCAGCACGTGATACGGGATGTCGCTGGTGCGCGCCATGACCTGGTTGCCGTGATTCATGGCCTGGGCGACGATGACCGCCATCAGGCTGACGGCGTCGGCCACCTTCTTCGCATAGCGCGGCTGCAAAGGCGTCAGCGCCGACAGGAACTGGCACTGGTCGTTGACGAAGCGGAACACGTCGGCGACATCGCAGAATGGCAGTTGCTCGTAGAACGCTTTTTCGCGTGCCTTGTGGTTCTCGCCCTTGGGCTTGCGCCAGATCAGCGCCTGCGTGTCCTTGTCGTATTCCAGGTGGGTCAGCTTGCCCTGTTTCAGCTCGCGATTGAACGCCAGCCACTGCGTGCGCAGTTCAGTTGCCAGCGCATTGAACTGAACATCGACCGGTTTCCGCAGGAAGGGGATGTCCATTTGCACGAGCACGTCGGCCTTCTCGTCCAGCGAGACCAACTCGTCGGAGAAGTGGCGGTGTTGCAGGCTGTCATCGAGAAACAATTCACCTGACTGAAAGCGCTTCCTGATCTGTCGATAGAGCCAGAATTCGTAGCGGTCGGCGTGCAAGCCGGTCGGCTTACCGTCTGCATCGAAGGTCAGCAGATACGGACGAAGCCGTTTCGGCAGCGTAGCGTCCGGGCATTCTGCCAGCGGCCGTTGCGACAGCCGCTGCTGCTTGGCAAACACACTCTTGGACCAAGCTAACGCTGCCAGCCACGGGCTGTCCGGGTGGGTGCCCGCGAAATCGAGCGTGACGTACAACGGTCGCAGATGGCGGCGTATGCGCTCAGCCAGGCCGTCCGCCGCCTGCCAGTGCATCGCCAACTTGCTCATCGGCTTTACGCTCATGCGCTGCGCGGTGGTTTGCAGCGTGTCGCGGGGCATGATCTTGTAGGCGCGTTGACGTACCTCGCCGAACGGCGTTGGATCGGCGACGCTATGGTCCACGTAAAGTGACAGCAGGCGGCCGACCTGCGGCGTGTCCTGCTGGCGGCGTACCTGCTCGGCGATGAAGGACTGCTTTGCCGCCGCGCGGCTTTCATCCTCCAATTGCTTCATGTGGTAGGCCATGGCATCGACCAGGTTGTCGGTAAGCTGCCGGTAGCGCACCCAGGCATAACACAGTAGGTAGAGCCGGGCCTGATCCCCCTTGAGGTTGCGCAGGTCGTGGACGGTATAGAAGTTGGCCAGGCTCGCGTAATACAGTAGGTTCTGCTGCGAGACGCCGAGCTTTGGCAGCAACGCCTTGGTGATCCTGTGCAGCGGTTCCAGCGTGGCGCGCTTCTCGCGCTCTCGGGCCATCTGACGCCAGCCAAAATCTTTGGCGTCCTGCTGGAGTGCCGCCAGTTGCGACAGGGTGTCCTCACGCACCAGTAACTGGGCCAGCGCGGCCTTGGCCGATTCGTCCAACACTTCTGCCAGCAGGCTGTTCAAGCGTCGACGTTCGGCGGACAGGGCTTCACTGACCAATTCTTGCAGGGTGGTGTAGCCGGGCCGGATGATCTTGTGCTCGTTGAGCCAGCCGATCAACTCGGCGACGACGAATCCCGGTGTCACGTCGCGGCGGACGATTTGCACGGCCTGCTGCGCGAGTTGCGGCAGGAAGTCGGCCGCCCACGGCCGATAGCCGAACAACTCGGCCAAGCACTCGCGCTGGGCGTAGTGCTCGTGCTTGGTGATCGCTTTATGCTCGAACGCCTCGCCGTGGAAGTAGCGGCTCAGCACGAAGGCGCAATCGTCCTCGACCTCAGTCCAGTCGAAGCGGAAGAAGGCGTGCTTGGCCTTGAAGTAGCCGATCTGCAAGACGCAATAGACCTGGGCATGGAGGCCGGGGCGGCAACTGGCGAGTGCCAGTTCGGATTCGGTCAATGCCAAGTATTCCAGCCGTTGAGCATCATCAAAGTCAGGCAAGCCGTACAGGGCTTCCTGTTCGGCGTCCGACAGCACCGTCAATCGTTCGCTCTTGGCGATCATCGTGACGACGCTCCATCGGAGCCCGCCCAGCCGATCCGCGCCAACGTCTCGATCAAGGTAGTGCGCTTGACGCCGAAGTTGCGGCACACCGCCGCCTTGGACATGCCACCATCGAGTGCGGCGATAATGGCATCCAGCTTCTCGCCAGTGATTGCCTGTGGTCGGCCACCGATCCGGCCACGTTTGCGGGCGGAGTCAAGCCGGCAACGACACGCTCTCGGATCAAGGCGCGTTCGTACTGCGCGAGCGCACCGAATACGTGGAACAGCAGCTCGCCCGATGCCGTGGTGGTATCCATACCTTCGGTCAACGAGCGGAACGCCACCTGCTTTTCCTTGAGCGAGGTCACGATGGTGAGCAGGTGCGATAGTGAGCGGCCGAGCCTATCCAGCTTCCACACCACCAGCACGTCGCCAGGGCACACGAATTCGAGCGCCCGCGCCAAGCCAGCCCGGTCATCCTTCGCGCCGGAAGCACGATCCTCGAAGAGGTGCCGGGCATCGACGCCGGCAGCGAGCAGGGCGTCACGCTGCAAGTCTGTGCTCTGGCGGTCGGAATCGGACGACACGCGCATGTAGCCCACTAACATGAGCGGATAACCATCAAGATTAGGTTTCCGTACAATAGCGCATGGCGACACTGTTTTCCGCACAAATTTAGGGCCACCGAACGAGCGATTCGAGAGGCTGTTGCAAAGATGCCGCAAAACATGTGTTTGGCGACAGGGTCCGGCCCTTGCAATAATGAACTCAAATAAATAAAATGCATGCATCGAATGCATTTTCGAAAAGGCGAATGCTATGGCAATGCTGACAGTACGTAATCTGCCGGATGATGTGCACCGCGCATTGCGCATGCGGGCCGCTCAAAATGGGCACAGCACCGAGGCCGAGGTCCGCGAGATTCTGGCGACCGCAGTCAAGCCAGAGACGCGCGTTCGCCTAGGCGAAGCCTTGGCGGCTTTGGGTCGCAAGATTGGCCTGACGAATGAGGACTTCGAGGTCTTCGATCGGGTAAGAGACAAGACGCCGGCCGTCCCGCCGAGGCTTGAATGATCGTTCTCGATACCAACGTCGTTTCCGAGGCGATGAAGCCCGAGCCGCACCCATCCGTGCGGACCTGGTTGAACGATCAAGCCGCTGAAACACTGTACCTGTCCAGCGTGACGCTGGCCGAACTGCTATTTGGCATCGCTGCGCTTCCTGCCGGTAAGCGCAAGGACATGCTGGAACAGGCCCTTGATGGCCTCATGGGCCTGTTTAGGGATCGGGTGTTGCCATTCGACATCGATGCAGCGCGGCGTTATGCCGAATTGGCCGTGACGGCAAAGATCGGAGGGCGAGGATTTCCGACACCCGACGGCTACATCGCAGCGATTGCTGCCTCGCGGGGTTTCATTGTGGCGTCACGCGACACGGCCCCTTACGAAGCGGCCGGCGTAACCGTCATCAATCCGTGGGAAGGGTGAGGAATCCATGACGATGCGCAACCCTACACCCGTGTGGCGTCTCAAGGTCGAACTGCTTGGCGTAGCGCCGGCCGTGTGGCGTCGTTTCGATACCCATTCGGATGCGAAACTCGCGCAATTGCACTACTTCATCCAAGGCGCTATGGGCTGGGAGTTGATGCACCTGTTCTCGTACCAGGATGGGCGCGGGTACGGCGGCGCGATCAACAGCGAACTGCGATTGTGCGATGTCTGCCGCATCGGTGATGCCCTGACGTACACCTACGATTTTGGCGACAACTGGCAGCACAGAGTGACGGTCGAGAAGGCGATGGCACGACCGACAGGTACCTATCCATGCATGGTCGCCGGCAAGTACGCCTGTCCACCGGAAGATTGTGGCGGGTCGTGGGGGTATGCAGACTTGCTCCGTGTTCTTGCTGGTCACCGCAACGCCCGTCGGCGCGAACTCATCGAGTGGCTGGGCGGGCCGTTCGATCCCAAGGTGTTTGACATGGATGAAGCCCAGAAGCTTGAACTTACCGAGTTGGTCACTCATAGCCGGGACTGGAGCTTGGAGTAACGGAATTTTCGGCGGTTCCGGCTTACACCCCCAACTTGCTGCGCCACTTGTAGAACGTCGCCGAGCTGATGCCGTGTTCCCGGCACAACTCCGGCACGGGCGTGCCGGCCTCGGCCTGCTTGAGGACGGCAATGATCTGGCTGTCGGTGAAGCGGGATGTCTTCATGGAACCTCCTCGGAAAAGGGTACGAGAAAATTCCACTTCTGGCGTCAGCTAACCTGTGGGGGATTACCGTCGTCGTTTTCGCTATCCGGGTCCGTGCCAAACACGGATTTCCAGCCTAGGCCGCTGGGAACACGGCCGGTGGCGGTAAACGGCACGCCACCGCATCCAGCGTCATGCGGGTTTCGGTGAACGTGTAGTCGGGCAGCAGCGCAGCAAGATAGTGCTGCGCGATCAGCAGATAGGCGGTCTGCTCGTCATCGCTGAGCGTGCGGCTGGCGAGCGGCACACCTGTAGGCACGATGGCATGGTGCTCTGCATGGTCTTTTGCCATCTTGGCGCTGTTGAAGACGGTCGGCCGGATGGTGGGTTTGTTGACGGTCAGTGTTGCCACGTGGCGCGCCAAGCCTGGCACCTGGGCGAGTGTTTCCAACACACGGGGATTTCTGCTTCCTGCTCGTTGGGTAACAGAGCGCACGGCGTGCGCGGGTAGCTGGTCAGCTCCTTGTCGTACAGGCTTTGCGCGATTTCGAGCGTCTTATCAGCGCTCCAACCGAATCGCCGCGACGCCAGCTGCTGGAAGCGCGAAAGCGTCATCAGAGGGGCGGCAGGGATTCGTGTAAAAAACAGCCAAAAGTGAGCTAACTTGCTGTTAGCGAAGGCGTTTTACACGAATCCCTGCCGACCCTCAAATTCGTGTACAAAACAGCCAAGTGTCACGGCTCCGCTAGTAGCTGTACTTATGGGTGACTCATCGCTTGGTCGGCCTAAAGTTGGCCGCGATGGGCATGGTGATATTTAATGCTCTGGTCTGGTCGGCTTCGTTTACATCCCCGCACGGGTTGCCATTGCATAACGTGATACGTGGATTGGCGAAGTAGGGAACCCTCTGCTGATCGTCGGCGGTATACGCCATGATGGTATTGAAACTGCCCTCATCCAATGTTTGCCGCCATCCGTAAGCATAAGTGAACGCGCCAGGACCGGAATCGGCTTTGTCGTGAGCCAGACCAAGGTTATGGCCGATTTCATGAGCGAAGGTAATGTCTTCGCAGTAATTTCCGGCTTCTTCGTCGGTACCATCACTGACTGCGGCGTACCCCGATCCCTGCATATTGACATTGTACGATTGAAGCCCACCACCGTTCAGCCACGCCACGCCACAAGCGCCTTGATTTGCGCGGTAAGGGCGTAGCAAGGCGACAAGATCGGCACCCTGGGTGTCGCGCGTGCTGTGCAGTGTCGCTAATGAAGAGGTGCCTGAAGCTTCGGTCAGGTCCTTAAGTGCAGCATCATCTGTAGTGGAGTCGGTGTAATTAACCTGCTGCGTACCGATCAGGCGCAGGCGTCCATTCACTTGGCTATCCGAGTAGGCACGGTTGGTAACGGCAACCAGATAGTTGATGCGGGTATTAACGGCATCTACCGATCCTAGCTCGCGGACCAAGCCAGGGGTATAACCTACGAGCACGTCGACCACCGCCGGGGTCGTTGCGCTGGCCGCCTGCATCACTAGTGCAAGGTTATGTTGTAAATCTTGCTCGCTTAACGGTGGCTTCGGCGGAATCAGGTAGTCGGGTGCCATGACACTATCATGGCTCTTGAGGCGGTCAAGAGCAATGTTTTTTGGTAGACGTTCTGCAATATACAGCTTGCCGGCCTGGGTAACGATACGAACCGATGTGTTATCGCCGACCGGAATTGATCCGAATACTGCATTGCGGCCGAAGGTGATCACTACACTTTGCTTTCGTGCGGGGATGCTGCCGACAAAGGTCCAATGATCATTGTCCTGGGAGTTCTGCGAAATAGTTCTTGCATAGATGCGTCGACCGTCTGGCAGCGGTAACCAAAGTCCACCGGCAGCCGCATTATCATAGGCTTGCGATTCGATGATTCTGATCGGGGTTAGCCTTTCCGTTGAAGTGATCCTACTCTTCTGTTCACTTGAAAATGAGAGCCATTGGTCAGCTGCAAATACTATGGAGGTGCTAGCGCAGCTCAGCCCCAGAAAGATCGTCGCCGCTAGAAAATTTATTTTCATAAACACCTATTTTAGTTTGGGTAATTAATTCAACGGTGTGAAACAAAATGCGTCGTTACGTAGTAATATTAATCGCACACACGATGACGCTGACTGCCGGCCAGGCGGCTGGCGCCATCGTCCGGATCAACGCGCCTCGAATGCCCCCAGGTCCGGTGCACGTCCGTTGAAGGCCTCACCGGTATCGGCGCCGGCGTCGATCAACGCGCTGCCCGGTGCCAGGGTGGCGAAGGTGATGATGGGTAGGTCGCCGTTGGCCTGGCGCGGACGCATGAGCTGGCGCTCGTCCAGGCTGACGAAATCGCCTGCACTGACGACAAGGGGAAGATTGAACGAATTGCGGCCGATATCGTTCTCGCTCGCAGACCCCAGGTTGATCATTTCGATGCGCGTTCCGAATCCCAGGTTATTGGCCAGATGGTGGTCGTATCCAGGCACGTCGGTGAGGTTGTCGCTCAAGGTGGATTGCATGTCGTAGTTGGCGCGGCCGTTCTTGATCGATGTGTTGCTGATCCACTCCTGCCCACCGATGTGGTGATTGGCGTAGAGGCCGTTGGATCGATTGCCCACTGCCAGATTGAACCGCACGATATGGCGCGGCACCGGCTTGGGATAATCGCTTCCGTTGCGCCCGTAGCCGCCTGCCTTGAAGCCTGCGCCATTGCCCAGCGGGGTGAATGCGCTGTCGTACCCGTTGTAGAACGACCAGTTGCGTTGCAGGGTGACTGCGGCAGCGGCATTGATCAGGTCGAAGCCATCGTCGCTGTTGAACCATGCGCGGCTGCCTTCGATGAGGTTTCCGGTGCTTCCGGCAAGCGTCGGGTGCACGCCGAAACCGTCGATATTTCCATCGGAGAAGGCATTTAGTCCACGGTTGTTATAGGCATCGACGTTGTGTACCCGGTTGTCGCTGCCCGAAACCAGGTACCAGCCGATCGCCTGGCCGTCGTGGATCGCCAGATTCTCGAACAGGTTGCCGTTGCCGCGGTCAACGCGGAATGCTTCGGACTGGGTCAGGCGGTCTGCAATGGTGATCCGCACACCCACCACCTCGAATCCGCGAAAGACGCAGTTGTTGCTGGCCACCCGGAATGCGGCCACGCGCAGGCCGGTGGGCGTCACCGCAGAGAAGTCGAACACCGGCCGCTCGTTGGCGACGTTGACATAGGCGATGCCGGGCTTGGTGATCTCGTTGACCACGGCGTAGGGCTGCCGCACCACGCTGATGTTGGCGTTGGTCAGGCGATAGGTGCCGCCGCGCAGGTAAACGGTATCGCCACCGGACGCGGCGGCCTGCGCAGCCATCACGCTGGCAAAGGGGGCGGCGCGGGTGCCGGGATTGCCGTCGTTGCCGGTGGGGGCGACGTACCAGTCGGCGGCCACGGCCGTGCACGGCACGCAAGCGGCAATGGCGATCGCCACGATGGTGCAAAGAGAGAGGTTCATCGGATGTCCCTGGTGTACCGCATGAAAGTGGCTGCTTGCCGCCCTTGACCCGGCGTGGCGCAAGCCGCGAGTCGCGCAGCTTGCGGGAACCGGCTTGCGCTCGACAGTGGTCGTGCTCGGTTCTGCTACGGCGGTTGACGTTTCGATGTGCCGCAACGCAGAAGTGTCCAAACGGGACATAGGTATCTGGATCAATGCGTGCGCTGCCGCTGCGCGCACTGCGGCGCGATGTTCCACGGCCGCCCTGTGCCCGGCATCGCATCGCCGCGCGCCATGCGATAGAGAACTACCGTGGACTGTCGTACTTGAGGGTCGGCAGGGATTCGTGTAAAGGCCTTCGCTAACAGCAAGTTAGCTCACTTTTGGCTGTTTTTTACACGAATCCCTGCCGACCCTCCATCAGGGCAGGGGGCTTCTGCGCCTTGCTTTCGTGCGTGACCGCGAGCGGTCCACTGGCTCCGGTGGCCGCTGCGAGGATGGCTTCGGCGTCGGCGCGAGCGAAGAGCCGCCCCGCATCTGCCGGGGCGTGCGTCAGCACGACGTTTGCCCCGAGTACGGTCTGAGCGGTGATTTCCAGCTCGTAATAGGTGGCTTCGCGGAACGCGGCGATTTCAGCATCCCGACGCACGACCAGGGCGAGGGTGGGCGACATCACCCGGCCGACGTGCCGTGGCCCTTTACCGCCAGCTGCACGGGACCGCAGCGTGTAGGCACGGCTGAGGTTCATGCCCATGAGCCAGTCGGCGCGTGAACGTGCCTGACTTGCCCAATAGAGCGGCTCGCTGCTTTCGCCTGGCCGCAAGCTGGCGATTGCCTTGGTCAGGCTTGCAGCATCGAGCGCGGAATACCACAGCCGGCGCACCGGTCCCCGATAGCCGGCGTGGTCCAGCAGCTCTCGGGCGATCGCTTCGCCCTCGGCGCCGCAGTCGGTTGCGATGACGATTTCCGATGCCTTGGGGATGTTGGCTAGCAGCACGGCTAACTCGCGCTGTTTGTCGGCAGTTGGTTGGTGCTTCCACGCGGTCGGGATCATGGGCAACACCTCGAAATTCCAGGCCTCCCATGCCTTGTCGTAGCCCGGTGGACCGACCTGTTCCAAGAGGTGGCCACGTGCCCACGTCACCCGGCCATCGTCGGTATCGATGTAGCCCTGACCAGGCTTCGGGTTGCCCAGCAGTGGCGCAATGTTTTTGGCCTGGTCGCGCTTCTCGCAGATCCATAGACGCATGTCAGCGCTCCGGGTCGTTGGCGGCGGTATTCGGATCGGCCGGCGGGTCGGTGGGCAGCAGGAGCCAGAACGTCGCCAGCGATAGGAAGCCGATGGCGACGGCGGCAGCGGGTATGGAGAGCCAGAAAAACACGATGGCGGCAAGCATGCCGACGATCACGATGCTGGCGCGGGCTGGGCGTGACCACTGCGACATGGCGTAGAGCATTTCGCCGATGCGGTATCCCAGGCTTTTTCGGGTGCGTTCATGCGCTAACTCCGGCGGTTGTCTGATGCGGTCACCCGAGGTGGACCGCACAGACTCAGTGCGTCACGGTGTGGTCATGCAGCTGGCTTGTTCTGCTCGGCAAGGTACTTGGTGAAGTCACGGTTGCCATCGAGCGCATGCTCGATCAGGGCAACGGCGGCATCGTTCCAGTCGGGCTTTGCGCCCACGGTGTGCGCGTAGAAGTCGCAGAAGGCTTCCACGCGCTTGATGAGTGCGGGATCGAACTGCAAGCGCTTGGTGACGCGTTCGGTTTTGACGGGGATCTTCGGCAGTGCAGATGGTTTGCGGGCCATGTAGTTGTTCCTATAGCGGGTAGCGATTGGCTACAGCGGTGGTGATAACGACGCTGATCGTGACGCCCAATTTTTGGCGTATTTGCTGACGCCGTTGTGCAAGGGGACGGACAGGTGGAAGCGGAGGCGTTCGCGGTCTTGCTTGCGATAGATGCCGCCGGCCACCAGGGTGGTGGGTTGAAGCAGAAATTCTTCCATGAGGTGTTGCATAAACATTCGCCGGCTGAGTCCGGCTCGCTGTGCATCGCGGTCAATCGCTTTCATCTGCTTAGGGGCCACGTTCGCGACAACCTGTCGCCGAGCGGCTTTTGCAGGCATAGCTATTTGCTCCGTTGGGTGGTTGGTAAAGCCCTCGGAGTTTATCGATATTGCACACGTTGGTTCACGGTCACGGGCCATAGGGCGACAGCGCCAAGTCTTTGTTGACCATGACCGCCACCCGTTGACCAGGCCGAATTTCCAGCGTGGGTTGCACGTTGATGCTGCGTTGAAGCAGCTGCGAACCGGCCTGGTTGATCTGTTGCGCTGCACCCTGGGATGCGGCCTGACCTGCGTCACGCTGAAAAGCGGAAAAACTGTCACCTTCGGCCGTCGCCACAGCGGCGGCTACCGTGCTCGACAGCAGCACGCTCGACAAGACTTTGCCCCAATGGTTGTTGACCTTATCGCTCACGCCGGCATAGCCGGACAGGTCAACACCTGGCATGCCCTCCAGATCCAGACTAGACCCGTTCGGAAAGCGCAGGCGCTGCCACACCAGCAACACGCGGTTCTGCCCGAAGGTCACGCGCGAGTCGTAAGCACCGATCAGCACCGAGCCTTGCGGGATGATGACGTAGCGGCCAGTTGGGGTGTCATAGACCGGCTGTGAGACTTGTGCGGTGATCTGGCCGGGTAGGTCGCTGTTGATCCCTGTCAGAAACAGGGCAGGGATGAGCGTGCCGGCGCTCACAACGGTCGGCGTGGCTGGCGGAGTCAGGCGCGATTGCAGCGTGCCGGTGTCGCGCTTTTCATCCATGAAGTGGCGCTTGTCGTCCTGGCGGTTGGCATCGTCGCGAGCGGTCTTGTCTGGCCCACCAGCACCAGCGGCCGCGGCAGCGGCCTGCGCAAGCATCTGCTGCTGCACCGCCTCGGGTGAGTCCGCCGGCATGCCACCGAATGCCGGCGGTCCACCGAACTGGCTCGGATTGCCGGCCGCACCAGGTCTAGCACTTTGCTGGAAGCTGGTTTTCGCGTAGCGGGCATTGGCGGCCTGTTGCATGCGCTGTAGATCCTGCTGGGCGGCAAACTGCTGTGCCGCTGTCTGCGGCTGCGCACCGCCGCCGTAGGCCCGCGTACTGGCCTGTTGCTGGGTCGCGTACTGCATTTGCCCCACTTCCCCCGGCATTGGTGCCCCGAGCTTCGGAACGCGCTCTGCGCGCTGCTGGGCGGCCGTTGCGTAGTCGCCTGGCAAGGCGTTGAACGCCTCAGGCTTGGTGGACATGTTGGCGGTGGCCGGCTGCTCCTTGGACTTGTTCTGGTTCGGCTTCTGCGTGAAGGCCTGGACGAAGGCGAATGCGATCAACACACCCGCGATGCCGGCAATGATGCCGACCTTCTTCTTGTCCAGGGTCTTGATCTTCGGCTTGGGCGTTGCCAAGGGAATCGGCGCGTCCTGCGGGGGCGTGTAGCCTTCGCTGGCCGACTCACCGGTCACCGGGTCGCGTTCGTCGTCAGCCGGGGTTCCGTTTGTGGTCTGCATGCGGCACCTCAGTGATTAGCGACGGCGGATCGTGATGGTTTGCTTCGCACCCACGCGCAGCTCGGCGCGATCAAACACGCGATCTACGATGTAGGTCGGGCCGGTGGTGCCGTTTGCCACGCCTTTGACGCGGTAGTTCACCAGCAACGGTTCGCCCTTCTCGATCAGGAACAGCGCCGGGGCATCGGTCGCATTGAGCGTGGCCGGCATGCGGATATAGGTTTGCGCGCCATCGTCAAAGACTTGCATTGGCTTCCAGGAGTAGCGGCCGCCCTTGATGTCGTAGTTGAAGTGCAATGCATCCGGGGCGACTGCCACAGGCTGGACGGCTTCGCGCTTGGCCGCCACGGCTTGCTGGGCCTTCCAGGTGTCCATCGGGTACTGCCACGACACGCTGGGCATGCTCAATCGGCCACGCTGCGCGCGGTGACCAGGTAGGTGCGCCGATTGGTGGCAATGAAGAGGTCGTTGGTCAGACCTGGCTCCACCGCCTTGAGCACCAGATGCACTTGCTCGCCGGCATCGGTGCCGCTGGTGACCTGGCTAATGAGCCACCGCACCGTATCGGAGCCGTTGACTTCGCCCGTCAGCTGTTCGCCTGGCTGGAAGTCGATAACGGTCTGACGGCCGGCGCCGACATATATAGATCGTATAGAGCGCACCAGGCCGATAGGTAAAGATCGTCTGTCCGCCCACATTGGCCGTGCTGGAGCTGGTCGGCACTTGCCGTGCCTGGCCGACGTACTCGGCCACCTGGGCGCGCTGCTTGCTGTCGAAGTCAGACCGCGCTTTGGCGACGCGCGGCGAGACATGCTCCGGCTGCAAGGGCGGCGGCACATAGGCGGGTGCGGGAGCGGGGGCGTTGTTGGCCAACGGGGTCGCATTGGCGGTCGCCGTGCTGTTGTCGTTGAGCGCGCTGGTGATCGCGGGCACCTGTGGCGTAGTTTGGGCATTGGCGATGCCGGCGGACAACAACAGCAACGGCAGAACGGTCGTCTTCATGGTTTGCATAGTGTTTGCACTCTTAAGTGAAAAAATTAGGGGCGCTGCCGATGTCGCGCTGCCAATTGAAGTCCGTGATGAACAGGCCCAGCGGGTTCACCAGCTCGATCTTGGGATCGGGGTGCTTTGCTTGATGGTGAACGTGGATGTCCACGTCGCCCGCTCCTTGACCTGGCCCTGGTCGGTGAAGCTGGTCTCCACCCACCGTACCTGGTAGCTGTCGGCCGACACGGGGACCACTGAGGTGACTTGGGTGGTGACGGTTTCTTGGCCGACCTTGCTCATGGTCGAACCCGGCACGCGGGCTTCGGCATTGAGCTTGTTCGCAGAGGCTGGGGTCATGAAGCTGTAGGCCTCGTTCCATGCCGACTTCACTACCACCGGATCAAGCGGGACGGTGCGTACCAGTTCCACCCAATGCTTGAGGAAGTAGCGGATTTCGGCCGGGCCGGGCTTGTAGTTTGGACTTGCGTAACCGACAACCTGCGGCGCGCCATCAGTGTTGATACGCGCGATGAGCGGCTTCGGCGGCGGCCGGTTGCTTAGGGCAACCAAGCCACCGGCCAGTAGCACCGACAAGGCGTAACCGCCAACGGCTGCCCAGCGCCATGCGCGCTTGTCGCTTTCCGATTTTTCGAGCTTGTCAGTCCAGCCTTTGCGGGCTGAGTCGTGATGGGGCGACATCGGCGGCGAGCTGGGACGCTGGCCGACGGGCGTTTGCAGTAAATCTTTGGTGCTGCTCATGCGTGGTTAGCTCTCGTCGTTGGTGGGGGCAATCGTCGGGTTCCCACTACCGCCACCGCTGGTGGTCGTGGCCCCTTTGATCGCTGTCGTTGATGCTTTGGCGACCATTGCTGCGTCGCTGAATCGCTGTCTGCCGGCAGCCAGTCTTTCTTGGGATGGGGTAGGTGTCGCAGGCGGTGTCGGTGTAGTTGCGGGCGGTACACCGCCGCTCATCGCAACGCCCTGGGACCAGGCATCCTTCACCGCTGCGCCGGCATTGGTGATCGGTGCAGCGGCCATCCGGCCGACTTCCGACGCACCAGCGGCCGCGTAGCTGGCGCCCGCTGAGACGCCGCGATCAATGTTTGCAGCCGCGGCAGAGCCGAACTTGATTGCGGCCTGGCCGAGCCGGGTGCTTGCAGCGCGTTGAACGCCGGCTGCAACGGCCTGGCCGGCTGGCGTCGTGCTTGCCGCCATCAGCCCACCAATGACGCTGCCACGCACACTCGGATTACTCAGTGCAGCCGCACCAGCTCCTGTGCTGTTTGCAGCAGCTGCACTGCCGGCGCCGTGGATCTGCCCGGCAGCCGTGATGGTCTTGGCCGCACTGGCCGCACCCATGCGGCCAAGCGCGGCGGCACCGACACCAGCACCGATGGCGGCGGCGCCGGCACCAATGGCCACGCCTGCCGCACTGCCGGCGGTCAACGATGGCGAACCAGAGAGCAACCCACCTGCCACGGCTGGGGCATGCACCGCCAGGATTGCCATAACACCGGCCGAGACAGCTGCCAGGTAAGTGACCAAAATTTCGGGAGCCGGCGGCACCGTAAATGTGGCCATCACAGTGCCGTAGACAGCCATGATGAAGCTCAACACCATCAATTTAACGCCCTGCGCTATAACCGCACCGATGGCTTTTTCCGCAAGGAACGCGGTGTGGTTGCTGATCCCCATGGAACCAGGATTAGGCCAAGCACCGATACCAGGTAGAACTCGATCACGGTGAGCATGCACGTGAGCGCCAACACCGCGAATGCAGCGAGAATAAATAGCTCTGCAACTGTGTACTGCACAACGACTGCGAGCATCGCAACCTTGTCCATCCAGCTGCCGCGCTGCATGTCTTTGAGTTTATTGTCAATCGGCTTGATGACCTCCATAGCCCTGTCGAGGATCGCGCTAGGATCTTTCACCAGGGTCGCGGTACCGCCGCCGGCTAAGGTCCCGATCTGCGCCAAGCCACTGGCGACGCCGTTAGTCAACGTGGGCCACGACGCCACAAGGAAAGCAAAGAATCCGATCCGCAACAGCTTACGAAGGAATGGCGCGGTGAAATCTTCACCGCGCAATGACCAAAACAGTGCAGCCAACGCAACTTCTATGGCGGCTAACGTGCCCAGAATTGCCGACGCGGGGCGTCAGGATTCCAAATCCGTTGGAAAACACGTTGACAAAGTTCTGCAACAGCTGTGTGAGGAAGCCTGTCGTGGTCGGGTTCATCGCTGTCCGTCCTATTGCTTAGATGCAGTCGCTGGCATGGTTCGTGCATCCGGCCAGCCCCGTGAAACCGACTTCGCCGGATCCACAGTGGACGGTGCGGAAGCATCGGATCGCTTTGGCTTGATGGCGGATGGGTGCTTGCCTGGTGCAGGGCATGCACGTTGCGCTGCGTCGCCATACGCAAGCGCTAATAGCGCGAATGAATAGATGATCTTCTTCACTTGATAAAATTTACATTAGCGGGGGCACGGTCGATTTCTCGTAGGCACGATTGCGCTGCATCCCGATGCAACCTCCATAGGCGCCACAAAAATCCAGCTTAAGCTTTGCATCAGCGCCAGCCCCCTTCCCGTATGCGCTATCTATTTGATCTGCACACTCTTGGTCGAATGCAGCGGGCTGTCGGCATTTTTCCGGCAAACCTAATTTCTCGATAATCGGAATTGGTTCATCGCCAGGAATGCTGCCTGTAGCTGAGACTCTATCGGGAACCGAAGCGGTACGATCGCCACCACACCCGGCGAGGGCTGCAATGGCAACTAGCGCGGCTGAATATATGATCTTCTTCACTTGATGAACTCGACATTTGCGGGTGGGACTGTTGATTTCTGGTAAGCACTACTTCCATAGGCTCGATTAATCTCAATGTTGTTCGCTTGGTCAGACGCCAGCTGCCGAGCTTGTTCCTCAAGCACGGCCTGGTTCATCGCAGCGGTTTGTGCGTTGAGCTTCATCATTTCCTGGCCGACCAGCATGTTGATTTGGTTGCCGGCCTGCGTAGCAGCTAAGGCACCGGTCGCTGACTGCGAGGCCTGACCCATCGTCTCAAACTGCTGGTTGGTGCTATCCAGTGTGTCCAGGACGGCCGCGCCGCTGTACAGGGCATCCTCCACGTTCTCGCGGCCTTGCGATTGCCACTGATCGACCATCGCGGAAAGCTGCTGGAAGGTGGTGTCATTCGTCACCTCGGGGTAGCGCTGGGCGAACATATCGCGCGTGTTTTGCAGGTTCGCCATGCTTCCGCGCAGCTGCGAAATGCTTTGCTTATAAGAGTTGTAAACCTGCTTGTACTCGCCAAACACATTGCGCGGCAGCGAAGTCAGATTGCGGCCCTCGTTGGCGACCTGCTGAATCTGCAAGTTCAATTGATCCAACTGGGTTTTATACTGCTGCACCTGCTTGGCGTAGGCCGAGATTTCTTGGCTTTGCTGCAACAACTGAGTCACCAGGTTGCTGCAATTGGCACACACAATCGCTTGCGCCGGGGGAGCATAGACGGCGGAGCCGCAGGCGATGCCGATGGCGACGGTGAGGGCTGCGGTGACGCGACGAATGGTCATAGCGTTCTCCATGCGGGGTTAGGCTTGGACGGTGGTGTTGCTGGGCGCTGCGGGACTGCTATCGACAGAGCGCACGAAGTCGAGCGCCCATTGCAGGGGTGATGCGGTGCGTTGGTTGGCCGGCTTTGCCAACTGTGCCTGGTCGTACTTGTTGACCAGGTGGGTCAGGTAGGCCTCGTTGAACTGCACGGTGGAGTTGGTGGTCTTGCGGATGGCGATTGCTTCGCGCTGCGCTTCTTTGCCTGTTGCGCCGCACACGGCCAGTGCCAGCGGCCCCAAGCCCAACGAGAACAGCCGATTGCCCTGGGGGCTGGTCAGGTAGTAGTCGCGTTTTGGCGTGCTGCTGGCGAGGATGTCCAGCTGCTTATCGTTCAAACCGAACATCCGGTAGAACTTGGCCACCTCTTCGTTTCGGGCGCTGCTGTTGGGCAAGAAGATCTTGGTCATGCACGCCTCGATCAGCGTCGGCATGATCTTCGATTGCGCCACGTCGGCCAGACTCTGCGTGGCGAACCACACAGCGACGTTGGCCTTGCGCAGCACCTTGAGCCATTCGCGGATCTTGGCCGAAAACGCTGGGTGGTCGAGGAACAGCCATGCTTCATCGAGCACCAGGAGGCTCGGCCGCTTCGCGTCGAAGCGCTGCTCCAAGCGGTGGAACAGGTAGGTCAGCACCGGCATGACCACCTGGGGGTGTTCATCAATTCTTCCATCTCAAACGCGAGCCAGCTGCCCCGCGATACGTCATCGTGCGACGCATCCAGCAGTTTCTTATGCGCCCCATCCGCAGTGAAGGGGTGCAAGGCCGCCTTGATGACTGGATCTTGCACCAGCACGGTAAAGCCCGTAATGGTGCGCTGCTCGACCGGGCTGTCGTCTGCGCCCAACTCGTTGAGCGCATCCCAGATGGCGCGCTTACGCTGCGGCGTCATTTCGACGCCTTCGCCTACGATGATGTCAATGAGCCATTCTTGCGCCCACGCCCGCTCCTGGTCGTTGTCCACGTGGGCCAGCGGCTGAAACGCCGGGCTGCTGTCACCGCCTAGGTCGTAGAAGCGCCCCCACATGGTCGGTGGTGATCCGGGCGCTGCCGCCCTTGTCGAAGATGTAAACCTGCGCCGACTCGTAGCGGCGGAACTGTGTTTCGGCAAGGTTGAGAAACAACGACTTGCCGGCACCGGTCGGGCCGATGACCATCGCGTGCCCAACGTCACCGACATACGTACTGAATCGGAAAGGCGTGGTCTCTCCGGTGACCACGAACATGTGCGGCGGGGAGTGGTCCAGGCGCGCATTGCCGGGGAATAGATCGTTCTGGCAATAGCGCGGCCCCGCCCACACGCTGGAACTTGGCATGGCGTGAGCGAGGTTGAGCGTGGACACCATCGGCCGGCGGATGTTGTGCTGGGCGTTGCCTGGCACCGCGCCGAGAAACGCATCGATGGCGTTGCCGTCGCGGGCTTCGTCAATGGTCACAAAGCCTAGACCATTGATTTCGCGCTCGACCGCGCGCAGCTTGGTTTCCAGCCGGCGCGGATCGGTATCCAGCACGATCAGCGATTGCGTGAAGTAGCCGTAGCCCACCGCCTGGGCGGCAATTTCCTGCATGGCTGCATTGGCGTCGGCCGCATTGGCGAGCGCTTCGGGGTTTTCCAGCGCGGACTCTGACTTGCTCAGCAGCTCCTTCAAGATGACCATGAAGGACTTGCGGCCGCTGAACCACTCGCGCTGGATCTTCTTCATTTCCTTGTCGGCCGTAGCCTTGTCCAGGGCCACCCAGCGCGTCACCCACCTGTAAGCCATGCCCATCCGGTTCAAGCGGTCCAGGATTCCGGGCGTGGTCTGCGTCGGGAACTGGCGCACGGTGATGATGCCCATGTGGTGCTTGCCCAGCTTCGGCTCCTTGCCGCCGATCAGCGGGGTATCGGGCAGCACGCGGCAAAGCTCTTGCGATACGTCACCAGGCACCACCGGGTGACGCTTGGTGCTGATTGTGTCGTGCAGGTAGGTCAGCAGCTCGGAGTCATCGAGCGCATGCACTTCGGGCAGGATGGCCGAGAAGGCCTCCAGGAGCCGAACGCGCTCCACCAAGAACTTGTCGAGCCAATCGTTGATTGTCTGCCGGTCACGGTTGGCCGCACTCTTGCGCTGCCCGTCCGGGTCAGTGAAGAACCAGGCTCGGGCTGTACTCTCCCGCGCCTTGGGCGGCAACCATCCGAGTGTGAAGTAATACGTGGTCTCGAAGTGAACCCCGGTCTCGGCGATCGTGCGACGTTCTTCATCGATCAGATACGACATCGGATCGGGGAAGTGTTCGCCGCTGGGATAGTTGGTGCTGGGTGCACGCTGTGCGTCGATCTGGAAATACCAGCCGTCGCCAAGGCGGCGGAACAGGTTGTTCATCTGAGCCGACACGGCAATCAGTTCGTGCTTGGTCGCTGAGTCCAGGTCTGGACCGCGAAAGCGTAGCGTCGTGATTAACGACGCATTGCGGTTCAGCACCACACCGGGGGCGACCAGGTACGCCCACGGCAGCACATCGCCAATGTCGGTAGGTTCGTTGCTGTATTTCGGAAGTCGCTGCATGGGTTGGCCTTCACCGAGTGCTGCCGGGCAGTGATCCGCCGTAGCGGACAGCTGCCCGGTAGCCCGCTATGCGCGGTAGTGGTTTTTCAAGCGGAGCGCGCGTTTCAACGCCTCCGGCCATTGCGTGTCGTACTTGGTCAGTAGAACCAAGCCGATGTGGATGACGATGTAGAACGGCAAGCTCCACCACGATTGCAGGCCGAGCACGAGGGCTGCAGCCGTCGTGAACGCGACAACGGCCATGTCGCGTGGAATACCTAGAAGAAGCCTGGGTGTGGACAGTGCGCGGTGTACCGGCACCTCATAGCCATCTGGGTTGGTTTGTTCGTCCACGATCAGAACACCGCGCCGCCGCCGTAGCCAAGGAAGCTGAGGAAGAACGTGCTTGCGGAGAAAGCAATCGACAAACCGAGTAGGACCATCATCAGCTTGCGCATACCGGAGCCTCCTTCCGAGTTCGCCATCCCGAGGCCGCAGACAACGATGGAGATCACCCCAATCGCTTTGGCGACGGGACCGGTGATGCTGTTCAAGATCTTATCCAGCCAGTCTTCCCATGGCATGCCGGTACCGCTTGCGTAGGCGGCAGCCGGCAACAAGAAAAACGCCAGCGTCAGCAGCTGGAGCGTGCAAGTGTTGCGGAGCTTCATCGTCATATCCTGCGTTGGGGGAAGTTCTTTGTTTTTACGTAGTGTGTATACATCTAGCACACCAAGCAGCGGCCCGGTCATTCGGCTGACAGAAGCTTGTAGACGTGCCCTTCTGGCGTCTGCTCGACGCCCTTGACGCGCAGCACTTCACGCACGCGCCGCACCGCCTTGCGGCCCTCATCGTCGTCTACCGTCTCGAAACCGATGCTCACGATGATCTGCACCGTGCGGGCGATCTTGCGCGGAACCGGCAAGAACCCGCCTTGCACAAGCAGGTCCTCGATGCGCTCCAATGCTTCATTGGCGCTGTTGGCGTGGATGGTGCATAGCCCGCCGGGATGGCCGGTGTTCCAGGCATCGAGCATGTCCATCACTTCCGGCCCGCGCACCTCGCCGACGATGAGGCGGTCCGGAGTGAGGCGCAGCGTGTCGCGCAACAGGTGGGTCATGCTCCGGGTGATCTGGTCGCGGTTACGCACGGTGCGCAAGCGCACCACCTCGTCAGCTTCCACGCGCAGTTCTAGAGTGTCCTCAAGCGTAATGACGCGGCCGGTGACCCGGCCCATTTCGTACAGGACCGCATTGGCGAAGGTGGTTTTTCCGGTGTGTGCACCACCGACGATCACGATGTTGTCGCGGTCATGCACGGCCGTCACGATGATGTCGCGCTGACGCTGTGTCAGCTGCCCATTGGTCACGTAGTCGTCCAGCGTCAGGCGCAGGTTTGATTTCTTGCGAATCACGAACGTGGGGCCATCGGGCGATTCGGGCGGCAGGATCGCGTGGAACCGGTAGCCCGATTCCGGGAGCTCGGCCGGGAAGCTGGGGTTGTCTTTGTCGGCAATCTCGCCGACGTGATCGGCAACGATCTTGATGACACGCGCCCGCGTGTTCACATCCAGGGTGTGGTCGTGGCAAATCCGGCGACCGTCCTTGGCATACCACAGGCGGCCATCGGGGTTGACGCGCACTTCTTCAACGGCCGGATCGTCCAGCAGCTCGCCGATGGCACCACCAAGCGCGGACTTCATCATGTCCAGCAGCCGGCTATGACGTGTGGTGATGGAAAAGGATGCACTCATGTATGAGTTCCAAATTGTAGCTTTTACTATACCGAATTAAGCGAACCTGACTTACATCCACATTTGTTCAAAATGTGACGGGCGCTACGGTACGAGAAGCTTCCACAGCGGGACACCCACACACTTGGCCAGCATGGCCATGTTGTCGAGGTTGGGGGCGACTTTCCAGTTTCGATGTTGCTGATCCAGGAACGCGTCAAGCCTGTTCTATCCCTAACGTCCCTTTGACTGAGCTTCGCTGCCTTCCGTGCTTGGCGGAAATTGCGTGCAAAAATCAGCCTCTCCACGGGCACAGGCTTGGGATCTTGGTGGCTGTCAGCAGCACGCGGTCGGCCTGGCATTCGGTGCAGTACCTCTGTGGTGGATAGAACATGGCACCACCGATTTGGCCAGTCGGCGCTAGCACTGGATTTTAGCAAAACACCCTCTGGGTCTCAGAAAGAGGGTGTGCACTGCGGATGCGAAGCGCTGTTGTGCGCGTAGCGCACGGCGACCGCTCTTAAGCGCAGACCACCCGAAGCCGGCCGCCGTTCCAGGGTCATGCCCTGCCTCGAAGTCCGGTTAGTCACTCCCTGCTGACCCGCTGTTGTTCTTTGCGGGAGGGAACCGCCGCCACTGCGCGCTCGTTGTGTTTGATTTCTCGATCTGGCTGATGCGCAGTGGCGGTGGGAGGGGCGCAGCCCCTCTATCGAGCTTCTAACGTTGTCGGCGTCGCGTAGCGGCGGCGACGCCGATCTGCTGTTGATTTCTACTGACTGTGCTTTCAACCAAAGGTTGACTGGATGGCCTGCCAATTAAGCAGGACAAATAACGCCATTCCTCCACAGGCTTATCCCCCGCCACGGTGGATAACTTGGCGCGCGGCATGGCGTTGAGGGGTTCGGCTCGGTGATCGAGGTCGCCGCAGGCGGTGCGGCTCGCCTTTTCGCGGCAGATTGGCCGGCGTGGACGCCTGTTTTGCGGCCTCGGGCAGCGGCGAGCCTGCCGGCGACGGCTAGTTGAACAGGGCGAGGATGTCGGAGATGTGCCGCACGGCGCTCTGTGCGTCGCCTGGCGGGTCGCCCGTGACACGGTGCGTCGCACGGCTGGCAGCGCCCGTGCGCGGCGCGGTGCGCGGCTCCTGGGCCGGCTGACAGCATGCTTGCGCCTGCGTGAAGGACGCAACGCCTGTGCCGCGTGCCTGGTCGGCGTGCTTGCGATCGCGCTTGAGCAACCTGCTGGTCCCCACCATGTCGCACAGCCGCTGGAAGTTGAGCCGGCGCACGCCCGCCTCGCTGCACCACAGGTCGCCGCCCTCGGCGTCTTTGGTGTGCCGGCGCACCTGTTTGGTCGGAAATGCCCAGCCAAGGCTCACCATCATGTCGAGCGAGCGCCGTGCGCGCCGCTGCTCGGCGTCGCTCTGTCCGCCATAGGCGAGCTGAGCAAGGTCGGGCAGCGTGTAGCGCTGCCAGGGGCCGCCGCCCTGGCGTGGCTTGCCCACAAAGCCGGTGCGCACGTCGGCCAGGTAGAGCAGCGCTACGGCCATGGCCAACAACGAGTCGGCCCCATCCTTGCGCAGTCCGCGCACCCGCGTCAGCGCCTTGTCCAGGGCATAACCGGCCACGATGACGTTGTGGCTAATCCGCTTCCACGCGCCTTTCCGTTCTTCCAGGGCGCGCACAAGTCCATGGCGAGTAGCGTCCAGTACGCCCGGCCGGCGCTTCTTGCCGGCCAGCGGCTTGGGCTGACGCCAGTGCACACGCTTGCGCGGCCGACCGCTGGGAGCGGTCGGTTCGGGGCCTTGAGCGTGTGGGCCTGTGTCTACTGCTGGCATGTCCCGCGCCGATGAACGGCAGCGGGGCAAGGTGGTCGGCGTTTAGGCCTTTGCATCCTTTTCCCTCTTGCACGGCTTCGCCGGCGGGATTAGGATTGGGGTATCGGTAGTCCCCATTGACTGGTGTTCCCGCCAGCCCAGTGGTGAAAAAGCCGCCCCGGCAAGGGCGGTTTTTTCGTTTTCGGCCTCCGCTCATCACACCAGCAGGCTGCCTCGTTGTTTTGGTACGTCTGGTGCTGAATCTACCTTGTTGCAGGCGCGAGCGTACTCGCAGGAAAGGTGGTGGACGGTACGCGGCTATGAAAACCGGTAGGGCAGAAGCGGGAACCGGCAGGCCTTGCGACCTCCGCGCACCGCCCACCATAGAGCTGGCGAGCTAAATAAAAGCGCCAGCATCGGACGATGGGCGCTTGCGCGCTCCTGCCATCTTTATCGGTTTCATAGGCCGAATCGCTGATTGTGCAGCGATAGCTCAATCCTCTCGTCAACCGGCGCGCGTGTCAAGAATGGGCAGACCTGCATCGAAGCTGCGCCTCCATTGTGTTCCCATACACAGGCCCACACCGGCAACCTCTTTAAACCGTCGCCATCTCTACTGCCGCCGCCGCTTTGGCTTGCAGGTTGAGGAGCGTGGCGATGACGGCGTGCAAGTCGACGTACTGGGTGTGACGTTGGAAGGCAGCTGCCGGCGATTCCGGGTCACTTGGATCGGTCTGCAAATGCTCTTGGAACTGCTCGGCCAGCAAACCAGCCATGAAAGCGACGTGCGCGTGGTTGGCCTGCAACACGCTGCGGCCAATGGCCTCGAAGTTGTGCAGGCTGTCAGATAGCCACATGACATCGCGCGCCGCACGACTGGCGGGGGCGGCATCCGCGCTGTAAGCACAGTATTGCCGGATGGCCAATGCAGTGTTGCCTGTAAACCGTACTAGGTTGGCAAGTTCATCGGTGTAGTTGATGCCCATGGTTTTTGGCTTTATTGTTTGTTTTCGGCGATTCCGGCTTAGAAATCCCTTGACGATGAGCGTGCGACCTAGCCAGCCGCTCATTGTCGCCAACAAAACTCTCAGGCTCTGTGCTGGGAGTTTTGTTGGCGACAGCTCTCTGTCATTTGGGGACGAAAACATCGCTGTTGGTCAGCATGTGGTCCCACGAATACTGGGAACCGGTCCGCACCAAGTGCCAGACTGTGGTGATGGTCGGCACGCCGCCAGACGCATCACAGGTACCGGTCCAGGCAGTCATGCTGCCGTAGTTACCCCACTGCACCGAAAAAGTGATGGCGGGCAGTTTGCTCAATGCCGTCGACCCAGCAACCGGATTGGCAAACCAGCCGACCAGTGGATACACCGAACCAGTGGTACCGGAAGGCGAGATGTACGTACCCGAGAGCTGCCCGGAGGTCTGTACGGCGGTGATCGTGAGTGTGGAACCCAGCTGGTTTCCATTCGCCTACCGGGTTGTTGCAGGTTGGCGCTGCCTGGGCGAGCGAGATGCAACTTCCGAGCAGCACAACGCAGGCAGCATATTGACGCATGGACATGGACATCATCAGTTCTCCTCGTAATCAAGCCGACGAAAGGCGGCGGTTTCAAGCCAACGACTAGGTAGCACGGACCGGATCCGCATTGCTGGGATGGCTGTCTCCATCCCTTACTCCTTGACGACAGTCCTGAAACGAACCTGTCCAGACCTCGGTCACCAGCTGTTAGCTCTTGCAGCCCGTCCGGCGCACTGCGCGTAGTGCGCGAAACTCTTCTCGCAGCAGCGAAGCCCAGATGACCCGGTACGTAGCTGGAGCGCCAAATCAGAAACTCCCGCATCCCGCCTATCGGCGCATATCGACAATCAAAGCGTCATCCCGCATCGCCCAGAGACGCTATGAACGACTACGGTTCTTACCGCTACCTGCCTGCCGATGGTTGGTACGCCACCTATCCACAAGCTGCCGGGGCCGATGAGCCACGCGTCTTCCAACGCGTGGCCCTATGGCGGGTGGCCCCGCATGGAACGATCGTTGGCCTGATCTCTTCGCCCGACAATAGCCAAGATGAGAGCGAATCGCAGCTTCTGAGCGCACCGCGCGGTCTAGGCGTCCACTACATCCACATTGATGATCTGACCGCAGAGGAACGCCAGGATATCCGCAACAGACGTTTCAGTTGATCGCTTTTGCGAGGTCTGCGACCTGATCTTGCCACCAACGGCCCATCCACTACCTCGTCTCTTTCGAGGTTTGGCACGCTGCAACTGTCTTGCGGTGAGTGTACGAGGTCACTGGGTGTGTGATGCGACCCGTCCACCGCGCCACCAGCGCAGCGCAGGTGGCGTTCAACGGTGAGCTTTCGGCATGGACAGCTTGGCGTACTCGGCAAGACGTTCTCTGGCCTCACTAATATCGAACGAGCTGGGGTCGAATGGGCCACCTAACCACTCGGTGAGTTCACGTCGGCGAGCACTGCTGCGCCCAGCAAGTACCCTGAGCATCTCCGCATAGCCCCATGGGCCGCCGCAGTCCTCCGGTGGACAGGCGCACTTGCCGGTAATTAAGTGCGGGTAACTCTCTGTTGGTTTTTCCATCAGCTTTTCGACGGTCACTCGATGTTGCCAGTCATCGCCAAAGTCATAGGTGTAGATCAGCGTCTCTCCAATGTCAGAGACATCGTACAAGCGGCGCTTATTGGAAATCTTGCTGCCATTGCCATGCCCGAACGAGAACAGGTGCATCAATTCCCAGCCCATCGCGCCTTGGATGAAGTAGTGCAGCTGCGCCAATTCCACATCAGCGTAGGTGTCGAGCCGACGCCACACTGTGGGGGTGATGCCAAGCAACTGGATTTTGAGCCTCCATACAGGCGGGTGGCTGACCATCGAAACGGACACCTTAGGGGAGCGTAATGCGTTCATGGGGGGCCTCTGAATCGTTGTCGGCGTTGTCGGTCTGCCCGGTTGCTGCTTGCAGGGCGTCAAACTCGCTATCGGTCTGGGCACGTAGCAGCGAGGCGGTCAACTTGTCCAGCAACGGCGTGCGCCCGCTGAAGACCCGTTCTACCGATGCAATCAGTGCATTGTAGAAGCCCTCCCCGGCTGCGTTGCTGGCCGGTGTGGCTGCCGGCAGCCGTGCAAACAGGTTCTTGGTCGTGAGCGTGGTCAGCTCCACCAGCATCTGATTGCCGAAGTGGACATTGCGTACCTCGTTGCGCAGTGACCGCAGCTCCTTCAAGACCAGCATTTCTTCGGCTTTGGCATGTTCGGGGTCGTAACGCTCGGCCAGCGCGGCCTCCACCACCGCGCGCAACGGAATGCGCCGCTCGGCGGCCTCGCGCTTGGCCAGCTGCATGAGCCGGGTTTCGATTTGCGTGTGCAGGATGGTCTTACCGACAGATTTCTTCATGGGAGCATGTAGTCCATGTCGTCGTCGGCTGCATCCATGCCATCGGCTTTGGCGGCGGGGCTGACGGTGTGTTCTCGGGTGCCGGCATCGGCGTCGATATCGTCATCGAGCATCGGCGCGGCTTCGACGGCTACCTCCGGTGCGGGCGTCGGCTCGGGAATGGCGTCCAGGTCGC
Organism: Xanthomonas phaseoli pv. phaseoli; assembly: GCA_022749655.1. GTDB lineage: Bacteria > Pseudomonadota > Gammaproteobacteria > Xanthomonadales > Xanthomonadaceae > Xanthomonas > Xanthomonas phaseoli. The sequence continues at coordinate 33,881 of CP094244.1, read as the reverse complement.
GGGAGTCTTGGACGGCCGGTTGCAGGGCGGCCGCCACCGCGACCGGCACCACAGCGGGGGCAGCTTGCCCCACGGATTGCCGGCCACTGGCGGCCCGTAGGGGTATGGCCTGGCGGCAGTGTTGGCGACGGGCGCGTACTTGTGGGTCGGGTCCAGTACCTTCCCGCGCGCATCGGTCGGCGGCACCAGGTCGCGGAACTTGGCGTCGCTGTAAAACTTGATCTTCACCGCCATGATCGGCGGCAAGCCCGCCACCACGATGATCTTCTTGGCCGGGTCCATTTCCCGCACCTCGCCTGGTGTCATCAAGGCGCGGGCCGATTCCTGGTTGGACACCATCACATGGCCCAGCCAGCCGGACAACCGGCCTCCGGTGTAGTTGGTCTGCTGGTGAATCTCGGTCGTCATCCCGAGTGAATCGCTGATGCGCTTGGCCGTTTCGTCGGTGTTGGGCGCATACCACACGTGGATATGCGCACCGTCCATGACGGTATTACTCGGCCCGTAATACTTCACTATTTGGTTATAGCTCTGGTTGATCATCATGCACTTGATGCCATAGCCGGCGACGTAGCCCAGCACTTCCTCAAAGAACTCCAACTTGCCCAGCGATGGGAACTCATCGACCAGCAGGAGTAGCCGGTGCTTGTTGCCCTCCGGGTGCAATTCCTCGGTGAGCCGGCGGGTGATCTGTTGCAGCATCAGCCGGAACAGCGGCCGCAAACGCGACTTGTCGCTCGGCGGGCTGATCAGATACAGCGACAACGGATATTTGGCGCGCATCAGGTCGGTGATGCGGAAGTCGCTTTCACACGTTGCGGCCTGCACGATGGGGTCGTAGTACAGGTTGAAGAAGCTGCGCGCGGTGGAATGCACACCGCTGCGCTCGTTGGCGCTCTTGTTGAGCATGGCCCTGGCCCCGATCGCAACGACCGGGTGCACCGTGCCGTTGCGGTGCTTGGTGTCGAGCATGTATTGCAGCGTGGCTTCCATCGTCCGTTCCGGGTTGTCCAGGAACATGGCGATGCCGGCCAAGGTCTTGTCCGGCTCCGCGTAGAGGACGTGCAGCACCACCGCTAGCAGCCACGAGTCGGCCTCCTTGCTCCAATGGTCGGGTTTGCCCTTGCCATCCGGGTCCACCAGCATGTCGGTGACGTTCTGGGCATCCTTGACCTCGTTGTCACCGGGGCGGATCTCGGCCAGCGGATTGAAACGGCAGGTGTCGCGCTGGGTTGGGTTGAATTTCAGGACGTAGCCGATCCGGCTCCGGTAACCCGATGTCAGTTCCCAATTCTCGCCCTTGATGTCGTTGACCACTACGCTGGCCTGCCAGTTCAGCAGCGTGGGCACGACGATGCCCACGCCCTTGCCCGACCGGCTTGGGGCGGTGACTTCCAGATGCTCAGGACCGTCATGGGTCAGGTAACGGCCGTCCTCGGTCAGCCCCAGCACCACGCCGGCCTGCCCCAGCAGCCCCGATTTTTCGATTTCTTTGGCCTCTGCCCAGCGCGCCGAGCCGTGCGTCAGCACGTCCTCCTGGGCGCGGGTTCGGTAGATGGCCACCGCCACCATGACCACGAAACCCAGCACCGCAGATGCGCCAACGATGTAGATGGCGCGCGTGAAGATGTCCGGCGCGTAGGCGTTGTAGTCCCACAGCCACGGGAAGTACGACCATGGCGCATAGATCCCGTGCCCCTGGATCTGGAACCAGGGCGCGCCGAGCTGGGGCTGGTAGGCCAGCGCGTAGGCGACGTACTGGCCCGCTGCCCACACCCCCAGAAAGATGCAGACCACGCAAGCGACCATGGGACCGCCCCGCAGTCCGCCAGCATGGCGCGTTTTCTCGCGTTGTTTGCTTTGTGGTGCCATCGGTTTAACTCCGTGTGAGTCCTAACGATTTGCCCTTGTCCAGCACATCCATTGCCGCGAAGCGGATGCGCACCGACTGGAAGGCTTGGTTCATGCTCTGGCCCTTCGCCAGCTGCACCGCGACGGTGTTGCCGAGCTGGCTTTGCAGGCCGTCCTTCGCCGGCACCACCGCAAACGCTCCGTTCTGCACAATCACCGCATGGGGGCCGCTGGGCAGGTTCTCGATGGCTTCCACGGTGCCCTGAAAGCGGCGGGCCACATCGAGATTGACCGGCTGGCCGTACTTGGACGCTAGCCGTTTCTGTGCATCGGCCAGCTCCACGCCGCGCATGTCTTCGTCAAAGCCCGCCTTCAGGCGCACGCCCGCAGGAGTGCGCTCGGCCATCCGCAGTGCGACCAGGCGGTCGGTGCGCGCTTCCAGCGCTTCCAGGAACTGCGCTTGCGTGCGGGTGCGGCTGGTGGCGCCCTTCAGCTGCTCAAGGCGACCAGCGGCCAGTTGGTCGTCCAGGAACGTGCGTGCCATGACCTGGCTCTGCTGAGGCAGCGGCCCCTTCCCAAGCACGTCCAGGCGCACAAAGGCGCGCTTGGGGTCGCTGAGTGTGGGATCAGCGTTGACACGCTCCACCAGGTCGGCCGGCACCTGGAAGGTGCCGTCCTCCAACTTGGTCACATGGCCTCGGTGCGCCAAGGCGTCCATACGCCGCACGTGCGCCTCGATGTAGGACTCTGGCGTTGCGTTGCCGGGCAGACGTTTCGGGTCCCATTCCTTGACCTCTTCCAGGTGTGCCTCAGGGGAATAGATCTCATCCTTCAACCGCCGCAGCACGTTCTTGTCTGCCGCCGTGGCGACCGGCGGCGTGTAGCTATCGAGGGTCACGGTGTCACCCACTTGCCCGCGTTCGACCATGTGCCGCTCCGACGGGGCACTGAGCGTCGCGTAATGCACCTGGCCGTCGAAGCCGGCGACGACGACGTATTCGGCGCCCGATCGCTTGTCGGCGGCCTGCCCACGGTCGAGAATGACGCCCTGGACCGGTCCAGATGTCTCTAGGCTCTTTTCGTCAGCCAGTCGCCCGCTCTGGCTCCGCTCGGCTCGAAGATGTGGCTTCAATAGTCCCGCCACCTGGTGTTTCTGCACCATCGCGCGCTCCATGTCGCGCAGCTCGTCGTCAAAGCCGGCCTTCAAGCGCACCCCAGCGGGAGTGCGCTGGGCCAGCTGCAACTCAACCAGGCGGTCGGCACGCGCTTCCAGTGCGTCTAGGAACTGCACCTGGGTGCGTGTGCGGACAGTGGTGTTCTTCAGCTGCTCAAGGCGACCAGCGGCCAGCTGGTCGTCAAGGAACGTGCGCCCGATGACTTGGCTCTGGCGGTTTAGCGAGCCTTGCGCCTTAACGTCCAGACGCACGAACGAGCTTTTGTCACGGGCAATGGCTGGATCACCATCGAGCCGCGCCAAGAGGTCTGGCGGCACACGGAACGTGCCGTCAGGCAGCTTGGTGACATGTCCGCGGCTCGCCAGTGCTTCCATGCGATTGACGTGCGCATCAATGTAGGACTCCGGCGTTGCATTCGCAGGCAAGCGCTTCGGGTCCCACGTCTTCACCTCGGCCAGATGCGCGTCCGGGAGATAGACGCCGCTCTTCAAGCGCCTTAGCACGTTCTTGTCCGCAGACGTGGCGGCTGGCGGCGTGTAGGTGCCCAGCTCCACCGTGTCGCCGACGCGTCCGCGCTCAGGCATGTGTCGCTCTGAGTGCATGCTAAGCGTCGCGTAATGCACCTGGCCGTCGAATCCGCCAACAATGACGTACTCGATGCCTGACAGTTTGTCTGCCAATCCGCGATCAAGGATGACACCCTGCACGGGTGCAGCTTTCAGACTGTCCTTGTCCGCCAGCAGTCCACGCCGGCTACGCTCGGCGTCAATGTGCGGCTTGAGTTCTGTTGCTAGCCTGCGCTCTTGCGCCATCGCACGCATCGCCTCCGGCGCGTTCGCGTGGATCTTCCAGCGACCGGGCATATGTTCGGTGGCTAAGCCGTGATCACGCAGGATCGCCAGCCGTTGGAGCCGCAATTGCCGCTGTGCATTGCGGAACGGATCTGCATGCACCTTACCGGCATGGATTAGGCCGCTTTCGCGGCTCTGCTGCTCCCGAAGCATGGACGCGTCCAGACCCGTCCAGCGCTCCTGCGTGACCTCCCTCGCAGCGGAACGATAGATGTCGATATCACTCCGATATCCCAGCTCACGGGTTGCCAGCTCACGCGCCCGCTCGCGCATGCCATTGCTGATGTAGTCGCGGCTAATCACCAGGTCGCCGCCCTTGTCATCCACACCACGCACGATGATGTGCACGTGCGGGTTGTCGGTGTCATGGTGGGCGACCGCCATCCAATCCAGTTTTGTCCCTAGATCCCGCTCCATCTGTTGCATCAGATCACGCGTGTAGCTTTCTAGATTCAGGTTAGCGCCATCTTCCGGCGAGACGATGAATCGGAACGAATGCCGGTCAGGCTCTGCCCGGTCCACGAACTGCGATGTCTGCTCGCGCGTGAGTTCGCCCGTGTCGGTAAAAGGGCGCGCCGGCCCACCATCCTTATCTACGCCGTGGCGTTGCGCATAGTCAACGTGCCGCTGCATGGCGGCCTTTGCTCCGACCCGTGGCGCTGCAACCACACGGGCCTTGATGGTGACGCGCTGCTGTCGGCTTCCGGTATTGATCCTGACGCCAGCGCCGCGCCCTGCATGGTGCGTGATCGCGCCGGAAATGCGCCCGGTACGTGCCGCCCGCTTGGCAGCGCTTTTGACACGGCTGATGACTTCGTTGACCTGGGAATTGTTACGCGCCTGGCGCCCCTGACAGACGAACGCGCAGCGGCTTGTCGGTGCTACTTGCACCCTGGCTGCCCTTCCCAGCGCTCTGGTCTAGCCCCGATGAACTCCGCTTTTCAATGCCGGCCACGGCAGTCTCCCAGCCTTAAAAATCTCTGTTGTAATTTACAACATAGTCAGCTGCAAACGTTGTAAGAAAAAACCAATAAAAATAGTCAGTTAAAACCCACATACCACACACACTTTTATCTTGCCCTTCTTCTCCGTTTTGCCCTCCGACCCCCGACCCCCTCGACCTGGCCACCCTACCCCAGAAACCCACCACCCGGCCTCGCACTGCTCTGGCGCGTCGCCGAGTAGCACCACTGGGTCCACTCACCTGGACGACCAGGCCGCCCACAGCGCCACACAAGCGGTCAGCGTGGCCCCTGCTTTGAAGGCTTCGGGCCGGTTCCTGCAAACCCGGTTGGCGCGGCAGCTGGCGACACCACGGAAACAGCATTGGATTGGGCTTTGGTGGACCGCCGGCCGCTCCCTCTCTCGCCAGCGGGCAAGTTGACCGTGACCCCGGCCGCTTGCGACACCCAGCCCACATATCCGTTACGCAATCCGCGCGACTCGTTGCCCGTGTTGTATATCGAAAGCGCACCCAGCAATGCCGGCTTTTCGGCGCGATACTTGGCCCATGTTTGCGCATAGTTCTGGCTGAGGATGGTGGTGCCGACACGGATGTTCGTGCACGGGTCCAGCAGGTCAATCGGGGTTAACCCTAACTTGCCTAGATGTTGCGAGTTGATCTGCATCAGTCCGATATCGGTACTGCGTCCCGCGCGCACCTGTTCGACCGCAATGCGTTGCGCGTCCTCCAGCCTGGTCGGGTAGAAGCTACGGGCCTGATTGTTGATGGCGTAGGGGTTGCCGCCGCTTTCATGCTTAATGATGGCTTGCACGGTCTGCGGATGCACGCCGATAGAACAGGCGAGAATTAGCGACATCAGGTCACTCATGATCGGCTCCATCTGGCTGCGCCTGGGTCCATATCGGCGTGATGCGTCCGGCAATCAGGGTCACCGGCACAAACCCGTAATAGCGGCCGTCGTAGCTGTTCGCTAAGCCGTCACCGACGGGAAAAATGTGTCCTGCGGTCACGCGATTGCAACCTTGCAGCGCATGGGGTAGCGGCACACCTGTGTGATCCGTTGCAGATACAGCACCTACGCGTGTAAACGTCGCCGGGTGCCCGGGTGTCGTCGGGGTCGCAATCGTGACTTCGACATTGACGCACACGGTGTCACCGGCGACGGCACCAACGCGCTTGATGTAGAGACTTCCGGGCTTCATCCAACCGCGTTCAAAGCCGTACCGGGCAGCGGCATTGTGGGGCGGAAAAGCGACCAGCTGACCCCGCTCTGCGCTACGCACATTGCGGTCCAGTAGATACATGCCCTGCGCAACGCTGGGCGACAAATTGGCGATGACAGTGAACCCAAACGCGCTAAGAATACGGGCACTTGCCCAGCCAAGCGCCGGAGCCAAAACCGCCAGACCTAGACCGATTGCCAGTCCTGATATGACCCTTTTTCGTGTCACAGACATGCCGCTAACCTCGCCTTTTCCGGGGAGTTTGGCTCTCACGTCGGCGGTTAAAACCTTCAACCGCGCCAGTGGCATGCGCTGGAAAAACTGTTCGATTCGCGCCAATTCTAGCCGATTTAGCGTCTCAATTTTCGCGCGATTGAGGGCTAACCAAGCGACATACGCGCGCACCCGTGTTGCGCCGGTAATGTCGGCCAGAATGGCAACATCGGGGCGCACCGATGGCACGCTATCCCCGGTCTCGCCGGGCTGTAATGCTTCACACAGCACGACCCGCCAACGGGTTGTGCCATAGTCGTTTTGCTCCCACAGGTCGAGCGCGAAGCGGTCACCAGGTGCGAAGCTCAGAAGCCGGCGGCGGGTTCCTTCGTCGCCGATCACCCACCGGCCGACCTCGCGCGGCTTACCGGCGAGTATCCGCCGATTTGTCCGGCCCTTGGCGAAGGCTTCAACGACCTGGGCACCCATCCCTACACCTGCATGCACGCATGCTTGATGACTTGCATGCGGCTTATATGGTGGTTGTGGCAGCCTGCATGCCTGCAAGCTGCGTCAGCGGCTTGACGACTTGCATGCACCTTTCCGACATGCATGCATGACAGCTTGCTGTCTTGCATGCTAGACACTAAGCAACCTTGCAGACTTACATGCACGACTGTTTGTCTTCATTTCAGCATGCATGCATGCCTGCGAGTCGTCTTGCATGCAAGATTATTCAGCCTGGCCGTCGTCTGGGGTGTCGGCCATCGCGGACAGCGGGGCAAGTCCCATCGAGGTGAGGAACATGGAAATGCCCTTGATGGAAATGTCCTGAATCGTCAGGTTGTGGGTATACCTAAATTCAGATAGCCGGCGCAGGTCGTCGTCGGTCAGGTGCCGGATTGTGACGGTTCGTGTCGCCCCGACCTTCGGCGCGCTCTTACCAGCGCTGGATGGGCGGCTGGTGCCTTGCGCACTGTCGGCGTCCGCCGCTGGGCGCGCCGGCTTCTCCGGCTGGGTCTTGTTCTTGTCCAGGGCGGCGAGCTTGCCGGTGAGTCCGGTGTTCATGCTTGGGTTCCTTTGGTTGCGAGTAGCGTATTCACTTCGCGCCAGAGTGCGCGAACCTCAAATGCGGCCTTGCCGGCCGGCTCAAATTCGCCCACGGCCTGGCCATGAGCAAGGGCGCGGCGGTAGGCCGTACGGTCGTGGATGACCGTTTCCAGCACCGGAATGCCGGTATTGGCTAGTTCTCGCTCGATTTCGCGCGTTTCGCTGGCCCGGATCGGAGCGCTGGACAGGATGAACGCCCCCGGCTTGCCGCTGGCGTGCAGTAGCCGGATGGACGCCGGGGCGGCCGCAAGGTCCAGCAGGCTTGGCCGGACAGGCATCAAGGCTAGATCCGCATGCTCAAGCGCGGCGGCGATGCCGGCCGATGCATGCGGGGGTGTCCACAATCAACAGGTCATAGCCTTCCTCGGCGGCGGCCGCGACCGCAGCGCCGACATTGGCCGATGTGATCGCCACCACCTCCAAAGTCGAATCCGACCGGGTTTCTGCCCATGCCTTGGCCGAGCCTTGGGGGTCGGTGTCGGCCAGCGCAACGCGCAGGCCTGCTTGTTGCGCGGCCACCGCCAGATGGACCGCGATGGTGGTCTTACCTGCGCCGCCCTTCTGGACGGCGATGGCTACGGTTTTCATGCACTGCGCTCCTGGTGGAAGTCACTTGCTTGAGGGCAAGTGTGCAATACCTTAGCAACACGCATGCACGCATGCAAGCTGAATTAGCGACAAGCATGCATGACGACGTGACAACTTGCATGCAACAGGATAAATTTCTGGCGATGCCACAACCAGCCCACCGCTTTCAGCTTCAGTGGTCACGTCGTTTGAAGCGGCGGACATGGCATGTCGAATGGGAAGTGCCGCTGCAAATGGAAAAAAACCGGCAAGGCGTAATTGACCTGGTAGTAAGCAACGGCAGATGGACCGTGGCCATCGAGCTGGACAACCTGGCTCCGCGCAAAAAGTCGATCCGTAAGCTCATGGCTTTCCCATGTGACCGTGCCTACGTGATCTGTCGCAGTGGATTGATCCACCGCGTGAAGTGACGGCGACCTGCTGGTGTGCGCGTAGCGCACGATGACCGCTCTACCTCTGCGGAGTGATCGGCACCTTCAGCCTGGTCAGGGCCTTCTACTTCATTCGCTCGGTATATCACTCCCTGCTGACCTGCTTTTGGGGTGAGGGAGCCGCCGGCTCTGCCATCCAGTTGTTTCAGCCTTCGCCTGAGTGAGGGCAGAGCCGGTGGGAGAGGGGCGTTTACGCCCCTCTCCGGGGGTCGAAGTTGCGACCGTAGCGGCGTAGCCGCGTAGGGAGGACATGGGGGCGCAGCCCCCGCAACTCGATAAAGCTTTTAACGCTGTCGGCGTCGCGTAGCGGCGGCGACGCCGGTTTTGCTGTTGAGCGCTCTACTGACTGTGTTTTCAACCATAGGTTGACTGGTTGGCCTGGCAATTAAGGAGCACAAATAGCGCTACTTCCCCACAGGTTATCCCCGAGGCGGTGGGGAACTCGCTTTGGCGGGTGTCGTTGAGGGCGTCGAGGCGATGATCGAGGCCGCCGCAGAGGGGGCAGCTAGCCTGATCGCGGCAGATTGGCCGGCGTGGACACCTGTTTTTGCGGCATCGGGCAGGGGCACGCCTGCCGGGACGGCTATTTGAACAGGGCGAGGATGTCGGAGATGTGCTGCACGGCGCTCTGTGCGCCGCCTGGCGGGTCGCCCGTGGCTCGGTGTGCCGCAGGGCGGGCAGCGCCCGTGCGCGGCGTAGTGGCCGCGCCCTGGGGCGACTGCCGGCGTGCGTGCGCCTGGACGAAGGACGCAACACCGGTCCCACGCGCCTGGTCGGCGTGCTTGCGGTCGCGCTTGAGTAACCAGCTGGTGCCGGCCATGTCGCACAGCCGTTGGAAGTTGAGCCGGCGCACGCCCGGCTCGCTGCTCCACCCGTCGCGGCCTTCGGCATCTTTGGTGTGCCGGCGCACCTGCTTGGTGGGGAATGCCCAGCCAAGGCTCACCATCATGTCGATCGAGCGTTTGGCACGTTCCAGCTCGGCGCCGGTCTGTCCGCCATAGGCGAGCTGGGCGAGATCCTTGAGGGTGTAGCGGTGCCAACGGCCGCCGCCATGGCGCGGCTTGCCCACAAACCCGGTGCGCACGTCGGCCAGGTAGAGCAGGGCGACGGACATGGCCAGCAGTGATTCGGCGCCATCAGCGCGCAGCGCCCGCACCCTCGTCAGTGCCTTGTCCAGGGCATAGCCGGCCACGATGACGTTGCGGCTAATCCGCATCCACAGCGAGCCGCGCCGTTGTTCCAGGCTGCGCACCAGCGCGTCGCGGGTGGCATCGAGGACGGCCGGCCGGCGCTTCTTGCCGGCCGGTGGCTTGGGCTGACGCCAGTGCACACGCTTGTGCGGCCGACCGCTGGGAGCGGTCGGTTCAGGGCCTGGCGTGTGAGAGCCTGGATCTACTGTTGACATGTCCCGCGCCGATGAACGGCAGCGGGGCAAGGTGGTCGGCGTTTCGGCCTTTGCATCCTTTTCCCTCTTGCACGGCTTCGCCGGCGGGATTAGGATGGAGCTATCTGACTAGCCCATTGACTGGTTTTGTCCCGCCAGCCCAGTGATGAAAAAGCCGCCCTTGCCGGGGCGGTTTTTTCGTTTTCGGGGTCTACTGCGCTAGTAGCCTTCCCACCCGCGTTGTCATATCGCTGCCAAGTATCCGCGCGCGGCCCTTAAACCGCAAGCAATCCCCGTGTGCACAACCATTGCACACCATGCGTGGCACGCATTTTGCCCTCGCGCCATGAGGCGCCGGCATGATTCGTCCCGGCTATCGCTCGACACGGAACGCGTGATCGGCCGGCGGAATGCGCCGGGAAACAAACATCGGATCAAACAGCCTGGCGCGTGTGATGGTCGATAGCCGCAGCTGCTGCCGGCAGCCCGTGACGACCGGACCGGACACGCTAATGAACTCGGTGGACGTGACAGACGATACGCCAGCATCGCCCGCGATGCAGTCGCTTCCCAGCACCGCCATGCGGGGTTGGTGATACACCTGTGCAGCCTGGCGGTTGCAAAACAGGACATCTTCGCTCACTGCGTCGTGGTCCTGGTCGGCGAGGCTGTAGTTCACCTCGTGGGTGCAGAGCATTTCCCCCTCGACCGCCCAGCGGGTGACGACGCGGAACGCATCGACGGTTCCGGCCGTCTCGATCAACAGGCCATTCATGGCCTTGCGTCCGATCTTGCGACAGGCCACCTGATACCGTTTGTTGGGATACGGGCGGCGGGCGACGACCTCGATGCCGTTGCGTAGCAGCAGGCCGAACGGGGCAATCGCAATATCGATCAGTTCGCACCGGGTGGGGATGCCCTGCGGCTCAAACAGCCGGGGCGAAAGATGGATCAGCATGGGATTGCCTCATTGCCGGACAGCCCACGGGTTGGGGCTGCGCGGTGTGATCACACAGGGAAGCATGGCGCCGGCACGTCCAGGACGCTACCGGAGTGCGCTACGGGCGCGCTACGCGCCTTCGATCAGTGGGGGTGCGCGCACCGGCAGTGCGAAGTCAGCGGCCAGCTGTGCGGCCGCCTCCAGGGTCAGCACGTAATGCCCGCCAGCCACGACCAGCGCAGCCAGGTCGGCCGACACCGCTGCCGGCGAAGACACGAAGACATCAAGCGCAGCCACGCCGCGCACGGTGCAATACGCCGGGCCTGACACGTCGCCGACGTGGGGGCAAGGTGGACGCCGAATTGTGGCTCCCCGTTTTCGACCTGGTGGCGCACGTGCAGCAGTAGCCCGGCATGGGCGCTGGGATAGCTGCCGGTGCGCGCCGGGGCGGCATTGGGTCTGGGCTTGTCCATGTTCGGTTCCTTCGATCAGCTTGCGGTGTGCACACCCATTGCACACCGCGAGTCTAAAAAAGCTGCCGCCGCAGCGCTGGGCTACGTCTAGCGGCTCACGCGTAGCTTGACCAGTAGTGCGGGCGCCCGTCCCACGGGTGGGCATAGGCACTGCTGGACAACTTGACGCCGTTGCGCGGATTGACCCGCTTGCGGATCGGCTCGGCCTTTGTGTACTGGCCTGGCACCGGGATGGCAGTGCCGGACATGTGGCCGGTGTCCTGTCGCTGCTGCACCAGCTCGCGCAGGGTCACGGTGCGATTCTGCACGGCGACGACCTCGTAAAAGTCCACATTGGTCTGCTCGTAGCCGTAGCTGGACACCAGCACCGCCCCCACGGTGAGGGTGTGCGGGCGCTTGGCCTCGGCGCGGCGCTCGGCCTGGGCGTCGGCAAGCTGCTGCCGGCGGGTGGTGAAGCTGGCAATGTCTTGCTCGGCTGCGGCCTGCGACCGGAACCACACCCGGTCAGGCTTCAAGGCCTTGCCGTGGAACTTGGTCACGACGATGCGGCCGGCTTCCTCGGCAATGTAGTAGCGCGAGCCGTCGGCCAAGTCATGCGGCTGCTGGGCATAGCGAGGGCCGGCGATGGCATCGCGCAGCTCGGCACGCTCAGCGGCGGTCAGGGACGCGGGGTTAGGCAGCTTATGCATGGTGGTGTCCTGGTCAGTGCTGGGGAGTGGTGGCCAACAGCGCCGCGGCGGCGCTGTCGTGGTCGGCTTGCTCGGTCAGTGCGATCGCTTTGCGTGCCAGCTCGTGGGCGCGGAACAGGCTGCGTGCGCCTCCGGCGGGCAGCTCCCGCAGCTGCTGGGCTTCGCGGCGCAAGCGCGCTGCATGCACCCGACAGGCGCGCTCATGGCGGCGGTGATCGGCGATCAGGGCACGCACGTTGTCGGCGGCGCTCATGCCGCACCCCGCAGGCGTGCCCAGCGGATCGCGGCGAGCTGGGCATGCGCTGATTCCCACGCGCTGGCGCGGACCGATGCGCCGAGCTGGACGATTTGCCGCAGCCGGTCTTCGGCGGTCAGCGGGCGGGGGCGCTTGGTGGTCTTGGCCTGGTGCATCGTCGGAGTCCTCTGCTGATCTGACCAAAGGTGTGCAATACCATTGCACACCATATGGCAAAAAAAAGGGGGTCAGTCTTCGGTCGGCTGCATGATCGTGATGACCGGCTCGCCGTTGTCGCCGCCGCCGATATGCATGTGCAGGGTCACGATACGGGCCTGGTGGCCTTTGCCCTCCCGGGGCACCCGGTGCAGGGCGAACGGCACCCGGTTGGCCTGGGCGTTGCGGGCGGCGAAATTGCGCGCCATGAACAGCACATCCCACAAGCGGCCTTCCTCGTCCTGCGGCACACGCTTGCGCTTAGTGTCGTCCTGGCTCCAGGCAACGCAGTCGGCCCAGACGGCCCGCGTGACGGCAACCGGCACCGTAAAGCCGGCTTCGCGGGCGAGCGTAGACACGTCCACCAGGTCGCCATCCTCGATCAGGTCAGCGCGGGTGTGGATATGGATGATGTCGGATGCGGTGAACATGGCGCTATCTCCGGTAGTTGTGTGGTGTGCAATGTCTTGGCACACCTTCATAATACCGATTTGCATGCTTGCATGCAAGCATGCAAGCTGTCATGCATGCACCTCTATGTTCTGCCGATGGAACATCACCGCGCGTGCCAGTGCAGGGGGTCGGTGTACCTGGTCGCTCGCTGCGCCTGGTCCCGGCCACGCCTTGTCCTGGTCGTCGCCGAAGCTCGATCACGACCACAGGGCCATCCCCTCACCAACGCCCGTCCAATCACTCCCTGCTGACCCGCTGTTGCGGATGTGCCGGCGCACGGCCAAAAAAACCGCCGGGTGACCGGCGGCAGGAATCCAGGGCGTGCGCGTCTCAGTAGGCCATTAGCCAATCGTCGGCGGAATCAAACGTCTCGGCGTCTGCCGGCGCCAGCTCAGGCAGGTGCACTTCGACATTGTGATAGCCACCGATGTCGTGCCGATTCGCCATTCGCGCGGCGGTCATGGCATCGGCCCGCGTTGGGAACATGGCCCAATATGTTGCGCTACTGCCTCGGTATTTCATGGCGCAAGGGCCGGTGTAATCAGCGGGCACATGGTTATAGGCAGTGGTTCCGTCTGCCGGGTCTTCGCAGATGGTGGCGGACTTTGTCGGATCACTCATCGGGGTCTCCTTTGGGGGCGTTAGTCCGGCAGGTTCCAGTTGTCGCTCTCGCCTCGCTCGCGCGGCTCGCGCTTGCGCACGATCAGCGTCACCTCGCCGTCGATAGCCACCGGCACGGTGCGCAGCTTGAGGGTGTAGCCGCCGCTGCGATGGGGAAAGGCAACACCGCACCGGAACCACTCGGTTCCGGTTTCGCCGTCGCCTTTGGTGTAGGCGTGCGGCGATACGACATCGAAGCGGTCGTGCGTCGTGGTGGGGGTGTTGGCGTTTGCTGCGGTGGAGTCGGATTTAGGCATCGTCGTCGCGTCCTCGGCGTGTGGTTTAGTGCGCGTGCGATGGCCCGCGCATCGGCGAGGTTACACCGTGCAATACCATTGCACACCATGCCTGCGTGGTGTGCTGTTGCGGTCTGCGACGCAGGCCGCATCCTCGGTGGCCACCTACCGGTGGCCACCAGGTCACGCGGCCGTCCACGCATGCCCCACGGCCAGCGCGGGCGCGCTGCCCGTCGCCGTGGGGGATGGGTGTATCCATCCCCAGGCGTCGGGGGAGCGGTGGAGCATGGGTGGGCGGGCCTACCGGTTGCAGCTCGTCCCCGGCTTGTCCACGGGGCGGCCAACGGCCGACGCTGACCAGGTGGTGCCGCCCACCTGGTCAGCGCCACGGTGGGCAAGCGGGGGCGAGCTGCCCGCCTGCGATCAGGCAAACAGCTGCTTGATGGAGTCTACCGACAGGTCGTGATCGCTATCAGTGTTCAGGATCGGCCGGCTAATGATCTTGTCCAGGATCACCCAAGCGCGTTCGCGCAGCTGCTTGTCGTCCAGGCCGTCCAGCAGGAAGATCCGGCCGGCGATGGCGTGCGCCAGGTTCTGCGGGCCACTGCCGCCATAGCCCCAGCCATAACCTCCGTCGTAATCAAACAGGTCGCGGCGGGTAGGCAGCAGCTCGGCCAAGCTCTCATCTTTGTGGCGGTAGAGCGCCACGCTGGCCCCTTCAACGATTCGCAGCAGGATGTGGCTCATTGGCACCTCGTCAGCATGGGCATGCGGCCCGGAAGCGGCCATTGTGCGCAGGGGCGCGATGGGGTGTGCAAGCGGAGCGCGCAGCCGGCGTAGCCGGCGAAGGGGCGAGGATTAGGGCCGACTGGCGATGACGCGGCACGCGGCATCGGTGCGCAGCACCCCAAGCCGGTGACCGCGTGCGGTCACGCCCGCCTGGGCTGGTGGCGGGTAGGGCAGGGCATTCGCATCGGCTGCGACATTGATGTGCATAGTGTGGTGCATGGGCCAACGCAAACGACCAGCACTCGCACCGTGGCACTTCGGCCCACCTGGCATCTGCGACGCGTGCGGCAGCCGGTGCGGCACGATGGACCAGGCCGGTATCGTCTGCTACGTCTGCAAGGCGGGCGTATTCATGCCACGGGGATTCTGGCAATTCTCGCCTTGCCCAGCGTGCAAGGGGGCCGACTCGTTCTGCACATGCTGCGAGGGTCGCAACTGCATCGCCACACCGCGCGAAGACATCGACGTTGATGAGCTTGAACGGTTCTGGCAGATAGTCATCAAGCGGGCACTCAGCGACGGAACCCCCTTGCCTGCACCGATTGCAGCGTTGATTTGATGGTTGTGGGTTCGAAGTGATGTAAAGTGCTGCAACTAAATCAGGTGCACTGTCCATGGCCGTTGCAAAACGAGGTCGTAAACCTACAGGCAAGCCGCGTGCGACTCGTGCCTCAGCGAGCCTGCCGCCTGAGATTTACCAGACGCTGCAAGCCATAGCGAAGCAGAAAAAGGTTTCGGTTGCCTGGGTTATCCGCGAGGCCGCCGAGAAGTACATCGCCGCCCAATGGCCGCTGCTGGAGACGAAATGATGACCTTAGACACCGCCGCAAATGGACTTGCATTACGGAGCGAGCCACCGCCTTCGCCTGCCGAACTGCCTTCACCTTCGCAGCTGCGAGCGGTTCTGCGAACACAAAGCAAGGCGACTGCTGAACGCTCACAGCTCGCGTTTGCTGAGGCCGTCACGGCACACGCCGTCAAAGCCTATTGGGAGCAGCTTGGCTCGGGACTGGCCGTGCAGCCTCCCCGCACACGGCGTGCGACTTTCCAGAAGCTGGTCGCCGCGCCGCAATCCAGTTTGGGCAGGCTATTGCGCGCCTGTCTGTCGAAGACGCTGCATCTAACCTCGGGCTGCTCTACACCGCGCTCCTCCCCAGTGAGTGGCGTTCGGAGCGGGCGTTTTTACACCCCGCCAGCATTGGCCGAGCGGTTGCTCGACCAAGCAGAGGCGGCAGGCCTAGATTGGTCGCGTGCCCATGTGCTCGACCCGGCAGCGGGAGCGGGCGCGTTTCTTGTGCCTGCGGCACGGCGACTACTGAAGTCCCTCGGTGACTGCTCCCCAGCAGTAGCTATCCACAATCTCTCGGCCAGGCTGCGCGGCTTTGAGCTCGATCCCTTTGCGGCCTGGATGGCGCAGGTATTCGTCGAAGCTGCAGCACTGCCGCTCATCGTGGCTTGCGGCCGGAGACCGACCGCTGTTCTGACCGTATGCGATAGCCTCTCCATTACAAAGAGCAAGGGCTTCGATTTGGTTGTCGGCAATCCGCCGTTTGGTAGGCTGAAGCTGGCCGCTGAAAGGCGCGAATACTTTTCGCGAAGTCTCTACGGTCACGCGAACCTATACGGCCTGTTCATGGATCTGGCCGTGCGCCTGGCAAAGCCCGATGGCCTAGTTTCATTCCTGACGCCATCGAGCTTCCTTGCCGGGGAGTACTTCAAGAATTTGCGCGCCGTTTTGCACAAGGAAGCTCCGCCGGTCTCGCTGGACTTCGTGACGGCACGCAAAGGTGTGTTCGACGACGTACTGCAGGAAACAGTCCTGGCCACCTATCGCAAGGGCGCAAAGCGCGCCCGCGCTGTCGTGTCCTTCATCGAAGCGCAGCCTGGCGTGCCGGTCAAAGCTGAGCCCGCTGGCCACTTCACCTTGCCGCGCAAAGCAACGGCCCCTTGGTTCCTGCCCAGGCACGCCGACGAAGCAGAGCTTGCGAAGAGGCTGCGCGCCATGTCGGCGCGCCTGGCAGATTGGGGCTACAAAGTAAGCACAGGCCCCCTCGTGTGGAACCGATTCAAGCCGCAACTGTGCGACAGCGAAGAAGCTGGCACCGTCCCTCTCGTATGGGCTGAAAGCGTGACCAGCGATGGCCGTTTCGTTCTCCGGGCAGAAAAGCGGAACCACAAGCCATTTCTTCGCCTTCAGCCTGGTGATGATTGGCTGGTCGTTCGCAAGCCTTGCGTTCTGCTCCAGCGGACAACAGCGAAAGAGCAAGCTCGCCGGCTCATCGCTGCAGAGATGCCGGCATCGTTCATCAAGCGGCACGCCGGCGTTACGATTGAGAACCATCTCAACATGATGATTCCTACCGTGGAAAATCCAGCGGTGTCGCCCGCGCTGCTTGCGGCGTTTCTTAACAGCGATGCCGCCGATCGGGCCTTCCGTTGCATGAGCGGTAGCGTTGCGGTTTCTGCATACGAGCTTGAGAATTTGCCCCTGCCCACTGCAAGCGACCTGAAGAGAATGGTTGGCAGCAAAGTCACACGCGCGAGCGTCGAGAAGGCCTGCGCCAAGCTGTATGCGACAGAAGGTGAAGCGTGAGCTTGCCTCCCTACGTCGACCGGCGAACCATTCACCAGCGACTGCCCCTCATCTTTCAGGAAGGCACTCCCAATCGTAACTATTGCATTCGGGAAATGGCCGCCTCGGCGGTGTTTGTGATGCTATACATCGGGGCAGTCGAAGGCACTGGCCGTTGGCTTGCTCCGAAACATGTGATGCGTATGACGGTCGAGCAAGCACTGCTAAGTGACGATGCAGTGCGAGAGGCCTACGGCCTCGGAGCCATGAAGCCGGGGTTCCGGGTAGCTGGGCAACGTTGGTACGAGGAAAACAGTCGCGAGCCTCTTCGCGACGAAACTTTGCGCCAAGGGTTCATCACGAATAACGCTGTGGCAGAGCGGACAGGTTTGCCAACGACTTCTGGCCTGCCGCGCTATGCGCTCAAGACTGACTTCGCCGCGTTGTTTGACCCTGCACTTGCTGGAGACGACCTGATCGCAGCCATCACTGCTTGGCAGGAAGCTCACCTTTCAGCATCGGCGATGGCGCGCATCGCGCTCGTGCGGCGTGGTGCTGCGCCGACTGATGAGGGTGTAATGGTGACCTTTCCAAACGGCGAAACGCGCCGGATGGCACCCGGCCCGAGCTCCGTCATATCGAAAGCGGTCATTGAAGAATTTGCCGCTCGCTTCCTCACGCAGCCAGCCGTTTTATGGGTGAGCGAGAGCGGCGCGAAAGTCGTCTCTAGAGACGATGAGCTTGCCAAGTCACTGAAGCTAAAAATTACGGCCGACCGCAACTTGCCAGACATCATCCTTGTAGACCTAGGCGGTGGTGGCGTAACGGGCTTCCTGCTGGTGTTCATCGAAGTTGTCGCGACCGATGGACCAATCACGATGCAACGGCGAGAAGCCTTCATGCAGATTGCGGCAGATGCCGGTTTCACGCCGGAAGCGGTAGCTTTCGTGACGGCCTATCTTGACCGCTCACACACTGCCTTCAAAAAGACAATCGCCGAGCTCGCTTGGCGCTCCTTCGCTTGGTTTGCTTCCGAGCCCGAGCACATCATCGCTTTGCACAACGGAGCGACCTCGCCGCTTCCGTTGGGCACCTTAATGCACGGAGTTTAACAACCTAGCTATTTCTGCCCACAATTGGCGAACTTGCTCAGGTCACCACCTATCCCAGCGCAAGGTTCCCGGAGCGGCTTCGATTTGTGCGGCAACCAGTTAGCGTGCTTGCGAGAAGCCTGCCTAGTTGGAGTTGAACGAACCGGCTGTCTGAGCGCTCTTTGCACGGGCTGTCGCGATCTTTGCCCATGCTTTGCCACGGCCGGCCTGGCGGTCGACGACCAGGTAGGTGAGGCCAGTGCGTCGCCAGCCTGGCCCGCACAAGGCGAGCACATCATCGCCACCGCGATGCCAGACAAGCACGTCCACACATGCGCCGCGGCCGGCGCTGGCCCACTCCCTGGCTTGGTAGTCGCCATCTTTGGCCGTGGGCTTGCCGAGCTGCGCCACCAGCGCATCGGCGAGAGCTGCGTAGGCCTCGCGCTGGAATTGAAATTCCACCGCCGCAACGCGCCCGGTGTGCTCGTCCAGCGTGATCGTGCTGGCGGTGGACGTGGCCCCACCGATCTTGAGCGGCTGCGTTGCCTTGCATTCCACTGCTTGGTATTGGACAGCGCAGCCGGTAAGGCCCATCTTCCGTGCGGCCTCCTTCGGCATGCCGGGGTAGTAGCCGGGGTAATCCCCCGCCCATTAGCAGACGCCAGAAGTGGAATTTTCTCGTATCCTTTCTCGAGGAGGTTCCATGAAGAAGTCCCGCTTTACCGACAGCCAGATCATCGCCGTGCTCAAGCAGGCCCAGGCCGGTGCGCCCGTGCCGGAGCTGTGCCGCGAGCACGGCATCAGCTCGGCCACGTTCTACAAGTGGCGCAGCAAGTTCGGCGGCATGGACGTGTCCATGGTCGCGCGCATGAAGGAGCTGGAGGAGGAGAACCGCCGGCTCAAGAAGATGTACGCCGAGGCGCAGCTCAGTACCGACCTGCTGAAGGAAGCGCTCGCAAAAAAATGGTGAGGCCATCTCAGCGACGCGAGATGGCCCAATCGGCAGTCACGAGCGGGCGTACGAACATCCGCCACGCCTGCCAGGCCTTCGCGGTGAGCGAGACCTGCTTCCGCTACCAGGCCAAGGCCAGCGAGCAGAACGCCCGGATCGCCGACTGGCTGGTCCGCCTGACGACCGCCCATCGCGACTGGGGCTTTGGCCTGTGCTACCTGTACCTGCGCAACGTGAAGGGCTTTGGCTGGAATCACAAGCGGGTCTACCGGATCTACCGCGAGCTGGAGTTGAACCTGCGGATCAAGCCGAGGAAGCGGCTGGTGCGTGAGCGGCCCGAGCCTCTGGCGGTGCCGGAGGCTATCAACCAGGTCTGGTCGATGGACTTCATGCACGACCAGTTGGCCGACGGCCGCAGCTTCCGGCTGTTCAATGTGCTCGACGACTTCAATCGCGAGGGGCTGGGGATCGAGGTGGATCTGTCGCTGCCGTCAGCCCGTGTGATCCGATCGCTGGAGCAGATCATCGAGTGGCGCGGCAAGCCCGCCGTGATCCGCTGCGACAACGGCCCTGAATACATCAGTGGCGCGTTGCTGTCCTGGGCGCAGCGGCATGGTATCCGGGTCGAGCACATCCAGCCGGGCAAGCCACAGCAGAACGCCTACGTTGAACGCTACAACCGCACCATCCGCTACGCCTGGCTCGCCCAAACCCTGTTCGACACCATCGACCAGGTGCAGGACAAAGCCACCCGCTGGCTATGGACGTACAACCACGAGCGTCCGAATATGGCGCTCGGCGGCATCACGCCTGCCATGAAGTTGGCGATGGCCGCTTAGCTCCACTTCTGGCGACCGCTAGAAGTGGGGGATTACCCTATCAGTAGCCGGAGTTGTATGGATTGGCTGGCACGGTATCAGATGGGGTGTAGGTTGGTTGCGGAGCGGGCTGGCGGTAGGTACTTTGCGCCTTGTACGGATCCACTGTGCCAGCCTGGCCGGTGTAGGGGTTGACGTTCCCGCGTGTCGAATAGTTATCGAGCGTCGTGCTGTTGGCGGCGCTGCGATAATGGGACTGCACGTAGGTGCCGTTGGCGCGATAGTAGCCTTTGACATGTGTCTGGGCTGACACTGCAACAGATGCGAGCAGTGCGAGTACCGCAAAAGTGATTTTTGCCTTTTTCATGAGTATCTCGATATTTTTGCTTGATACATCGTTAGCGTCACGACGGGAGCCAACTTGACGGACTGATCGCCTTCAGTTGAAGCTTCAGTGCGCTCCTCGGCGGTAATCAGTAACCATTTCGGTCGTTACATCCTTGGGATAACACAGAGGGGAATAACCGCCGCCACGGCTATACGCGCTACGACGGCCGCAGCTGCTCCCATTGCTGGCTGTGTTGTAGGGACAGGGGCAGTTCCCGGGATACGACCTGATCGATTCGCTAATCAGCACAGCCCTTACCTGAGTGTCTGACAGCGTTGGCGCTGGCTTTTTGGCAAGCACTGCTGGTGCACCGGTCATAGCAAGCACAAGCAACAGAATACGAAGTTTCATTGGCTCAACCTGTTTCGCACGTAGCGTGCAAAGCAGGACATGCAAGGACTATTCCCGAGTCCGAGCGTGTGCAGAATTTTGTGTAACCGTGGTTTGGGTTACCGCTGAGGAAGTCGCCCCTCGAACTGGATCGTAAAGCGGTTCAGCGCAGCCTTCCAGTCGCGGATCGGCAGCGTCCATTTCTTGGTGATGTTGCGCAGAGCCAGGTAGAACAGTTTCATCAAGGCTTCGTCGCTGGGGAACGCGCCGCGGTTCTTGGTCAGCTTGCGCAGGCTCATGTTGACCGACTCGATGGCTTGGTCGTATAGATCACCTTGCGGATCTCCGGTGGGTAGTCGAAGAACGGGATCAGTCGTGACCAATTGCGCCGCCATGACTGGCTGATGGGCGGGTACTGGGCGTCCCACTTGGCCTCGAACTCGGTCAGTGCCTGCTCGGCCTCCTCGACGGTGGCGCAGGCGTAAATGCGCTTGAGATCGGCGGCAACCTCGGCGCGGCGTTTCCACGAGACGTAGTTCAGGCTGTGCCGCACCATGTGCACGATGCACAGCTGCACGGTGGTCTGCGGGAACACCGCCTCGATCGCCTCGGGAAACCCCTTCAGGCCATCGACGCAGGCAATGAAGATGTCCTGCACCCCGCGGTTGCGTAGCTCCGTCACGACTTGCAGCCAAAACTTGGCACCCTCGGCCTGCGCCAGCCATAGGCCCAGCACTTCCTTCTCGCCGCCCATGGTGATGCCGATGGCCAGGTACACCGCCTTGACCCGCACCGCGCCCTCGCGCACTTTGACGTGGATGCAGTCCAGATAGACGATCGGATAGACCGGATCCAGTGGCCGCGCCTGCCACGCCTTGACCTCCTCGACGACCGCATCGGTGACTGAGGAAATCAGACTCGGCGACACCTCGGTGCCGTACATCTCCTCCAGGTGCGACTGGATCTCGCGCACGGTCATGCCGCGCGCGTACAACGACAAGATCTTGTCATCGAAGCCGGCCCAGCGGGTCTGGTGCTTGGGGATCAGCTGTGGCGCGAAGCTGCCGTGGCGATCACGCGGAATCTCGATCGGCAGCTCGCCGAACTCGCCCTTGAGCGTCTTGCGGCTGCGTCCGTTGCGCGTGTTGCCGGCCGCGTTGGCGACCGGCTCATGCTTGTCATGACCGAGGTGTTCGGTCATCTCCGCGTCCAGCGCCCGCTCCACCAACCGCTTGGTCAGCTGCTTGAGCAGGCCGTTCTCGCCGATCAGATCCTCGGGTTTGGTGTAGTTGACCAACAGGCTGCTAAGCAGCTCGTCGGGTACCTCATGTGTGCGTGGGCTCATGGTGTCTCCGGGTTAGGTGGCAGTCTCCTGCCTGTGGCCCGGTTACACAAAAATCTAGGACACGCCCCTGGTCAAAAACACCGCGCAGGTGCTGACGCTCTTTGCGCTGTCGAACCTGTGGCTGAAGCGGAAGCAGTTGATGCCTGCCGTTGGGAAGTTGTGCCTGTAATGGGGAGAACGCCCCGAGAATGCGCTGGAAACAGCGAAAAACCGAAGGTGTGAGCGTAGTCAGCGCTACCGATGCGGGTCGACGCATCCTCTGGCCGCATTGATCAGACCATCCCTAACGGACGCGCTTCGGAAAGCCTGGTTCCAATGCGCCGCAACAGCGTGTTACCGGGCAGCTCGATGACGCGATACATCAGCCATGCCAGCAAGAAAACCACCAAGGTGATCAGCGCGGCCATGGCCGGGGTATGCGCCTGGTCGCCCAGTAATTTCATGGCGACATAGATCACCGGAATATTTAGCAGATACATCGAGAAGCTGAACTCGCCGCACATCATGATCGGCCGATAGCCGAACAGCAGCTTGCTCAGCGGTGTATCGAAGGAGAACATGAACACGAAGATGCCCGAGAACAACGCGCCTTCCAGATAGTTGTAGAACTCGCGCTTGCTGCCGAATTCCACCGGCAGGATACTTGCGATGACCAAGCCGATAACGATCAGCGTCAGGCCTTGCAGCAACGCAAGCGTGCGCATACCCTTGTCGGACCAGGCTTGATTGCGGAACAACCCGAACAGCACGCCCGAGAAGAAGTACTGCATCTTGGAGCCGACAAAGGTGCCGGGCAGTTGGTCGCGGTAGGAGATCAGCAGAAAAATCGCGGTCAGGACGATTGCAAGCACGGAGGCGTTGCCTTGGTTTCTGAATTTCCACAGTGCGAACCACAGGACCACGAACACCGCGTAGAACTGCACCTCCGGTGGAATGCTCCACAGCGCGGACACGTTGCCGGAGAACAACAGGTGACGCAGCAAGTTGTGATGGGTGATCGCGTAGACGAACGATGGGTCGATCAGGTTGTAGATCAGGTAGGAGCCGATCACGACAAACAGATAGGCCGGAGCGATCCGCGAAAAACGCGAGATGCCATAGCGCACCACGGAAGAGTAGTCGAATTGCTTGTGGCCGTAGAGAAAGGCCATCAGGAATCCGCTCAGGGTGAAAAACACCATGACGCCCACTTCGCCCGGATACAGATGGCTACGCGAGAAGAATCCGTCTTCCGCAAGATGCGAATAGACCACTAGCAACGCGGCCAGTCCGCGAATTCCGGTGAGCGCATCGATGCGCTGTGCGGAGTTCATCGATCGTTCCTGCGGATCGTGAGCTGCGGGAAACAGGGGTTGCGTGACATATGAGGGAATTTGTCTTCAACGGCCGGGGTGAGCTTACCCCATGAGTGTGCGCTTGCATGGGGGCGGCAGGGAATCGCTAAGCGTCATGGACTGCTGCATGGCGCCTCCCTAGGCCGCCGAGGCGGCGGTGTCGGCGTCGTCCTCGTCGCCGTTGTCCACGTCCGCGATGATGAGTTCATCGAGGTCCACCGTGAAGCTGTGGGGCAGATCGCCCGGACTGCTGGGCGACAGAAGCCCCCAGGTCAGCGGGCCGCCGGCGCCATTCAAGTTGTCTTCCAACACACTGAGGCAGTCACGGCGCGCTTCCTCGGGATCGCCATGGTAGTGCGCGGCGATGAACGGATTATCGGCGAAGTGGGCCGCGATGAAGGTCCGGAAACGTTCGTCGCCGGCGGCGGTGAAACCATGGATTTGCTGATAGTTCGACATGCGGATTACTCCTAGCTGTGAGTGACGCTTGGCTGGTGCGGGATCAGGACAGCGACCGGGTGTCCCGCGCTGCCTTGACCAACGTGGAAACCGCTTTGGCAGGCACCAAGTCGCCGGCGTTGATGCGCTCGCACAGCGCGTCGATGTCGCTATCGGTGATGCGCGGACCGGCGTCGGTCAGAATGGAATCGATGTCAGCCGGCAGCGCGTCGTGCCGCTGAAGCAGGCGAAGGCCTGCGAGGATGGCGGCGAGTTCGATCGGCTCGATGTTCATTGCTTTTTCTTCTGAGAGAGGGCGACGAGTTCGTTGTAGTGCGCCAAAGCGGCATCTACGGCCGCGATGTCTTCGTGCTGGCCGGTGTGGTCGTCCATGTAGTCTCGGGCGATCATCAGTGCGGCCGCCAGGTTGCCGGCAGTAGCCGCCAGCGCTTCCGGTCCCTGCACCTGCTGGGTGAACCAGGCGTGGAACGCGGCTTCGTTGAATTGGGAGCCCTGCGCCTGGATCGCGCGGCTTCGGGCGGTGTCGTACTTGGCCATGAGTTCCGCGACGATGGCAGGCACTTCGGCAGGCTTGACGTTCATGCTTCGCTCTTGTGGTGGCTGCGGGTGGGCGACCAATCCGCAGTTTTCTTGTGGCCAAATTATATCATATTGGCTAACGAAAGTGGCGAAGCGCGGCGCGAAATGATGTTTTCGCGCTCGCACATTCAGCCAATAGCAAGGTTAATAATAGGAGCTGTAATTCTTGGGCCTGCCGTCCCACTTGGACAGGTTGCGGTGGTGGCCGGCGCCACTACTCAGGACGTGCAAATAGGCGGCGCGGTGCATGCGCGGCATGGCGCCAGCCTTGAAGACACCGGGGCGAGGCACGGCGGTGCCGGCCATGGCCTTCTCGCCGGCCTCGGTCTTCTCGGCCTCGATCTCGCACACCACGGCGGAGCGTGCGGACGGTACGCGCGTGACTTCGTAGAAGTGCACGTTCGTCTGCTCGTAGCCGTAGGTTTCATACACGATGTCACCCACCGCCAAGCCGTGGCCGGTTTCGCGGCGCTCTCGCTTGGCGTTCTCATTCGCGGTCTGCCGCTCGATGTAGCTGGTCAGGTGCCTATCGCGCTGCTCGGCCGTGGTGAATGCCAGGTTGAGAGCGGCGCGGATCTGCCGACCCTTGTAGGCCAGCAGGGCGTAGCGCACGCCGCTGACGTAGCAGTAGGCGACAACGCCGGCCTGCGGGAGCGTGTGCAGAATTTTGTGTAACCGTGGTTTGGGTTACCGCTGAGGAAGTCGCCCCTCGAACTGGATCGTAAAGCGGTTCAGCGCAGCCTTCCAGTCGCGGATCGGCAGCGTCCATTTCTTGGTGATGTTGCGCAGAGCCAGGTAGAACAGTTTCATCAAGGCTTCGTCGCTGGGGAACGCGCCGCGGTTCTTGGTCAGCTTGCGCAGGCTCATGTTGACCGACTCGATGGCGTTGGTCGTATAGATCACCTTGCGGATCTCCGGTGGGTAGTCGAAGAACGGGATCAGTCGTGACCAATTGCGCCGCCATGACTGGCTGATGGGCGGGTACTGGGCGTCCCACTTGGCCTCGAACTCGGTCAGTGCCTGCTCGGCCTCCTCGACGGTGGCGCAGGCGTAAATGCGCTTGAGATCGGCGGCAACCTCGGCGCGGCGTTTCCACGAGACGTAGTTCAGGCTGTGCCGCACCATGTGCACGATGCACAGCTGCACGGTGGTCTGCGGGAACACCGCCTCGATCGCCTCGGGAAACCCCTTCAGGCCATCGACGCAGGCAATGAAGATGTCCTGCACCCCGCGGTTGCGTAGCTCCGTCACGACTTGCAGCCAAAACTTGGCACCCTCGGCCTGCGCCAGCCATAGGCCCAGCACTTCCTTCTCGCCGCCCATGGTGATGCCGATGGCCAGGTACACCGCCTTGACCCGCACCGCGCCCTCGCGCACTTTGACGTGGATGCAGTCCAGATAGACGATCGGATAGACCGGATCCAGTGGCCGCGCCTGCCACGCCTTGACCTCCTCGACGACCGCATCGGTGACTGAGGAAATCAGACTCGGCGACACCTCGGTGCCGTACATCTCCTCCAGGTGCGACTGGATCTCGCGCACGGTCATGCCGCGCGCGTACAACGACAAGATCTTGTCATCGAAGCCGGCCCAGCGGGTCTGGTGCTTGGGGATCAGCTGTGGCGCGAAGCTGCCGTGGCGATCACGCGGAATCTCGATCGGCAGCTCGCCGAACTCGCCCTTGAGCGTCTTGCGGCTGCGTCCGTTGCGCGTGTTGCCGGCCGCGTTGGCGACCGGCTCATGCTTGTCATGACCGAGGTGTTCGGTCATCTCCGCGTCCAGCGCCCGCTCCACCAACCGCTTGGTCAGCTGCTTGAGCAGGCCGTTCTCGCCGATCAGATCCTCGGGTTTGGTGTAGTTGACCAACAGGCTGCTAAGCAGCTCGTCGGGTACCTCATGTGTGCGTGGGCTCATGGTGTCTCCGGGTTAGGTGGCAGTCTCCTGCCTGTGGCCCGGTTACACAAAATCTAGGACACGCCCCCTGCGGGAACTCGCGGGCCTCGGCGTTGGCGGGGATATAGCGGGTCTTCTTCAAGCGGTTCATGGTGCGGATCTCCGGTCGGATCGTGATGACGGGCGCGAGGGTGCTGGTCACCAGGTCGTCAGCGTCGAAGATGCTCATGCCTGCACCTCGACCAGCTCGATGCGGCGCGAGGGATGACGGCTGATCGTGCCCATGAGGGTCTCGCATTGCTGGCGGCTCATCGGATAGCGGGTCAGACGCAGGCGCTCGCCGCTGTGCTTGCTGACGGCCTCGATGTGGAAGAGAGGACCGCGCTCGATGTAGACACGGGCATCGGCGCGATAGGTCATCACGTCGTAACCACCGTTTGCCAGCACGTACACGCGGCACCACCACCCGGCCCGCACTTCCTGCACGTTGTCCCGGCGCGCAGCCACCCCGTTGAACATGCCCAGCAGCACGTCACCCGGCTTGATGTCCTTCGCGTCTATCCACATTGCTTTGCTAGATGCAGGAGCCGGCTTTTGATCTTGTGTATCGCGCTTCAGCGCGGACGTGTTTAGGTTCATTGGGACGCTCCTTTTGCTGTTGTGGGGGAGTTGGACATTGCTTCGCTGAGTGCCTTTCGCCGTGTTGCCCGTAGGTCGGCCGGGTCAAGCGGGTGTCCAGGGAGAGACGGGAAGCCGCAGCCCGGAGCGCAGCGCAGGGACCGGGTGAGCGGATCAGCGAAGCGGTGCCCTGGATGCGCGCGCAGCGCCCGGACTACCGTTCAGGGCAGGCGAAAGGGGCTCAGCGATGCAGCACGCCACCGGCGACGCTTGGGAGCGGTCCCGTGGACCGTGTGCGCGTCGCGTCAGCGACGGGCAGGTAGAGCCGTTCCGGCGAGCCGCAGGCGCGGTTCTGCGGCCGTGTGCGGCCGCCGCTGGTGATCGCCTCGGTGATCGAGCTGGTGGCCGTTCTGCAGGGCAGGGCGGCCGCACTGGCCGGCGTGCGATCGGCACGCTGAAACTGTCTTGCGCGCGAGCGCGGAACGTGTGGCGCGCCAGCGCTGCAACTGTCTTGCGTGGCGGGTGCGAGGACGCCCGCCCCCAGCTTGCCCACCGCTTCCCCGGACCCTCCGATACGGAGGTCTCCGGGCCCCGGGGGCGGCGCTGCGCACCGGCCGTGGACAAGCCGGGGACGGCCTGGCGGCGGTGCCATCAAAAGCGGGTTTGCAGGGGAGGGTGAGGGCGGCTCCCTGCCGGCGGCGGGAGCGTTGTCCTCGGCGCTGAAGCCGCGCGTGCGCGGGTGAAGCGTTGTCCGTAGGGGGTTCCCCCTACACCCCGGAGCGGGCACCTGGTCGTCGGCGCTGGCGACGACGTTGGTGACACATGCCGACCGGCACGTTGGCGACAGGCCTCGATCTGGCCAACCGCCAGGCTGTCGCCAATCCTTGGTCACGGATCTCGCCGGCGACGCCTGCTTGGTCGTCACCAAGGCGCACCAGCGCCGCCGGCGCTGTCCACATATCCACGGTCTGCGCAGGGGCCTTCTATGGCACCCGCAGCGAGGCGGTGGGTATGTGGGCAGTCGCCATTTCAGCCGCCACGGCAGGCGCGGCGCCGCTCACCGCTCCTTACTGAGACGGTGACGACAAATTCACGATGGAACAAGCAGATTTGTCGGTAAGCGGCGCGGCGCGCCTGCTAAATTCCTTTGCAGGGCAATGCCTTGCTTCGCTCTGCCAGTATTGCGCCAGGCTTCGTCTTCTTGGTGACACTTCCATATCGAAAATTACATTTTTGTCGCCAACATAGTACAGTGTGGCCATGTAGCGCGGCAGTTTGGGGATGCAGATTTATGCATGTTGGTTCGCGTTTCGCGCAGTGAGGGTAAGCCGCCGAGCACTACCGGCGTTCCTTGCTGTTCGCCGGACCCGAAAGGGATTGAAGCCCGAAGGGCCGAAACCGGCACAGCCGGGTTCGGTTTACGACGAGCCCGTCCCCATCCCCTGCCCGCAGGTCGGGGGATGGGGTGAGCCAGCCAGCTCGTTCTCTGAGCGGACCATGGAACCGAAATGATGCAAATAGATTACCAATATGCGGTGCTTTGGCAGTAGGATAGGAAAATTTTAAGATGAACGACCGAGACCGAGATCGCGACCGCCTCATGGGAGCCGCCCTACCACCCGTTTACCCACCCTGCACCCTGTCTAATTCTATTTTGGAGAGTGATCTAGAGTTGGCCGCCCAATATAATATTGTGAATCACATCAAGGTATTTGAAACGCCGAGCGGTTTTTACGTCACTGCAAAATTTGCAGATAGAAAGGGTGGTTTTCTTAAACAGATCAAACCTATGGGGGTACCCGAGGCTTACTACGTTCTAGCGCAACTTCTTGGCGAGCGCGACAAGGAGTGGTATTTGACCACTCGGAGGAATCGCGACAGACCGAGAATGTTTAAGGACTTGAAACGTCTCAACGATCTATTGTTGGAGAAAGATCCGTTGGACGGATTTACTCTGCTCCGCAACCAGGGATTACCGGGCGAGGCTCGACCGATGGCGGTTGTTGGGGATATGCCGGCCAACGCCAAACTGGCAAAAAGCTGAAGCCAATATGTCATAACTGTATTTACCAATATATGTTATTCTGGTCTCCAGACCCAACGATGGAGGCCATATGTTGCTGGAGTTCATGGATCTTGCGCAGCAGTGCGCACCGACCGTCGCGCCGCAGACGATGGCAGCGCTGGTGCAAGTCGAGTCGGGTTTCAACCCGTATGCGATTGGCGTGGTTGACGGGCGACTAGCCCGTCAACCCGTAAATCTTGAGGAAGCCGTCGCCACTGCGCAGCAATTGGAAGCGGGCGGCTGGAACTTTTCACTGGGCATCGCCCAGGTCAATCGGCGCAACCTTCCGAAGTACAAGTTGACATATGCGCAGGCGTTCGACGCCTGCGCCAATCTGCGTGCGGGATCGAAGATCCTGCAAGACTGCTACGCGCGTGCGTCGGCCAAGCTGACCAGCGAGAAAGACCCGCTGCACGCGGCGTTCTCTTGCTACTACTCCGGTAATTTCTCGCGCGGCTTCCGGCCCGACAAGGCGGGCCAGCCGAGCTACGTGCAGAAGGTACTCGCGAGCGCCAGGGTGGTGCCGAAGGCGATACAGGTCGTGCCGGCGATCGGCGCGCGCACGTCGCCGCCGGCCCACCTTCCGGCCGCTGAGCCGGCGCGGTAATCCCCACTTTTTAGCGGTCGCCAGAAGTGGAGCTAAGCGGCCATCGCCAACTTCATGGCAGGCGTGATGCCGCCGAGCGCCATATTCGGACGCTCGTGGTTGTACGTCCATAGCCAGCGGGTGGCTTTGTCCTGCACCTGGTCGATGGTGTCGAACAGGGTTTGGGCGAGCCAGGCGTAGCGGATGGTGCGGTTGTAGCGTTCAACGTAGGCGTTCTGCTGTGGCTTGCCCGGCTGGATGTGCTCGACCCGGATACCATGCCGCTGCGCCCAGGACAGCAACGCGCCACTGATGTATTCAGGGCCGTTGTCGCAGCGGATCACGGCGGGCTTGCCGCGCCACTCGATGATCTGCTCCAGCGATCGGATCACACGGGCTGACGGCAGCGACAGATCCACCTCGATCCCCAGCCCCTCGCGATTGAAGTCGTCGAGCACATTGAACAGCCGGAAGCTGCGGCCGTCGGCCAACTGGTCGTGCATGAAGTCCATCGACCAGACCTGGTTGATAGCCTCCGGCACCGCCAGAGGCTCGGGCCGCTCACGCACCAGCCGCTTCCTCGGCTTGATCCGCAGGTTCAACTCCAGCTCGCGGTAGATCCGGTAGACCCGCTTGTGATTCCAGCCAAAGCCCTTCACGTTGCGCAGGTACAGGTAGCACAGGCCAAAGCCCCAGTCGCGATGGGCGGTCGTCAGGCGGACCAGCCAGTCGGCGATCCGGGCGTTCTGCTCGCTGGCCTTGGCCTGGTAACGGAAGCAGGTCTCGCTCACCGCGAAGGCCTGGCAGGCGTGGCGGATGTTCGTACGCCCGCTCGTGACTGCCGATTGGGCCATCTCGCGTCGCTGAGATGGCCTCACCATTTTTTTGCGAGCGCTTCCTTCAGCAGGTCGGTACTGAGCTGCGCCTCGGCGTACATCTTCTTGAGCCGGCGGTTCTCCTCCTCCAGCTCCTTCATGCGCGCGACCATGGACACGTCCATGCCGCCGAACTTGCTGCGCCACTTGTAGAACGTGGCCGAGCTGATGCCGTGCTCGCGGCACAGCTCCGGCACGGGCGCACCGGCCTGGGCCTGCTTGAGCACGGCGATGATCTGGCTGTCGGTAAAGCGGGACTTCTTCATGGAACCTCCTCGGGAAAGGGGACGAGAAAATTCCACTTCTGGCGTCTGCTAATGGGCGGGGGATTACCACCCGCTTGTGATTCCAGCCAAAGCCCTTCACGTTGCGCAGGTGCAGAAAGCACAGGCCGAACCCCAATCACGATAGGTTGTGGTCAACCGCACCAGCCAATCGGCAATCCGGGCGTTCTCCTCGCTGGCCTTGGCTTGATAGCGAAAGCAGGTCTCGCTCACCGCAAAGGTCCGGCAGGCATGCCGGATGTTCGTGTGGCCACCATCTACGGCCCATCGGGCCATCTCCCGGCGTTGAGATGGCCTCACCATTTTTTTGCCATCGCCTCCTTCAGCAGGTCGGCGCTGAGCTGGGCATCGGCGTACATCTTCTTCAGGCGCCGGTTCTCGTCCTGCAGCTCCCTGAGCTGGGACATCAGCGATGCGTCCATGCCGCCGAACTTGGGGTTCTAAGCCGGAACCGCCGAAATTTCCGTCAACTCAGCTCAAGCTCTGCCACAAGCGCATCCAGGTCGATCATCTTGCCGTCGCTCTGGAAGGTGTAATGCCCGTTGAGCAGGATGTGCCGCCAGGCTGCCGGCGACATCTGGGTGATGAGTCCCAGCGCCTTGGCGTTACCACTGTCCTCGTACTTCGTCAGTAGCCGCGACAGGATGGCCGAGTTGTAGTAGATAACCGCGTTGGCGATCAGCCGCGCACACTGGTTGCTGATTTCGATCTCGATGTCGGTGCGTCCGGTCAATTCCTTCTTGCCACCGACCTGAGCAATCGTCGAACGTAGCTGGTGGTAGGACTCTATGCGGTTCTGTGAGCGGTGAACGTTCCGTTCCAGTTGCGGATCGCGCAGGTAACACAGCGTGTAGATGCTGCGGATGAGTTTGTCGAACTCGAAGACCGCACGCCGGGTCGGGTTTGGCGCAGTGTAGGTGCACAGCTTGCGGATCAGCGTGCCCTGCGTCATCTCCTTCAGCCCGAGCGTGGCGACGATCCGGTCGATGTTCGCCTTTTCGCGGACGATGAGTTGCTGGTCGATTTGCCCGACCGGTCGGATCAGGCATTTTTCGTACAGCGCCGGATCGTCGGCGGAATACAAGGCCTGCAACTGGTCGTCAAGGTCGGTGAAGCGCGGCTCGAAGCGCAGGCCGAACCAGTGAAGGATGGCGAAGTTGGCCTTGTTGATGCTGTGCATGTCGCCAGTGATCGCGGTCGGCACGATGCCCGATGTGTTGCGATACCAGATGTCGAACACGTGGTGGCCTTCGTATTCGTGTGCACCGATGGTAATCCCCCGCCCATTAGCAGACGCCAGAAGTGGAATTTTCTCGCCCCCTTTCCCGAGGAGGTTCCATGAAGAAGTCCCGCTTTACCGACAGCCAGATCATCGCCGTGCTCAAGCAGGCCCAGGCCGGTGCGCCCGTGCCGGAGCTGTGCCGCGAGCACGGCATCAGCTCGGCCACGTTCTACAAGTGGCGCAGCAAGTTCGGCGGCATGGACGTGTCCATGGTCGCGCGCATGAAGGAGCTGGAGGAGGAGAACCGCCGGCTCAAGAAGATGTACGCCGAGGCGCAGCTCAGTACCGACCTGCTGAAGGAAGCGCTCGCAAAAAATGGTGAGGCCATCTCAGCGACGCGAGATGGCCCAATCGGCAGTCACGAGCGGGCGTACGAACATCCGCCACGCCTGCCAGGCCTTCGCGGTGAGCGAGACCTGCTTCCGCTACCAGGCCAAGGCCAGCGAGCAGAACGCCCGGATCGCCGACTGGCTGGTCCGCCTGACGACCGCCCATCGCGACTGGGGCTTTGGCCTGTGCTACCTGTACCTGCGCAACGTGAAGGGCTTTGGCTGGAATCACAAGCGGGTCTACCGGATCTACCGCGAGCTGGAGTTGAACCTGCGGATCAAGCCGAGGAAGCGGCTGGTGCGTGAGCGGCCCGAGCCTCTGGCGGTGCCGGAGGCTATCAACCAGGTCTGGTCGATGGACTTCATGCACGACCAGTTGGCCGACGGCCGCAGCTTCCGGCTGTTCAATGTGCTCGACGACTTCAATCGCGAGGGGCTGGGGATCGAGGTGGATCTGTCGCTGCCGTCAGCCCGTGTGATCCGATCGCTGGAGCAGATCATCGAGTGGCGCGGCAAGCCCGCCGTGATCCGCTGCGACAACGGCCCTGAATACATCAGTGGCGCGTTGCTGTCCTGGGCGCAGCGGCATGGTATCCGGGTCGAGCACATCCAGCCGGGCAAGCCACAGCAGAACGCCTACGTTGAACGCTACAACCGCACCATCCGCTACGCCTGGCTCGCCCAAACCCTGTTCGACACCATCGACCAGGTGCAGGACAAAGCCACCCGCTGGCTATGGACGTACAACCACGAGCGTCCGAATATGGCGCTCGGCGGCATCACGCCTGCCATGAAGTTGGCGATGGCCGCTTAGCTCCACTTCTGGCGACCGCTAGAAGTGGGGGGATTACCCGATCAGGTAGCCGTTGAGCGGCACGTGGTTACACAGCAGCGTATAGGCGACGACACCCTTGCCGCGGCCGAAGTATTTGCGCGAGTAGCGCGCCTTCACGGTCGGCCGTTCGACACCGAATTTCTGACCATCGACGGCACCGTACAGTACGTCGAGGTCGAACGAGTAGTACGGAAAGATCGGCAGCGCAGCGATGGCGTTGCTGATGCAGTCGTTGGCGGCGTGCAACGTGGCCTGGCGCAGGTACTGCTGATAGGTGCTCTCCAGCACGTGATACGGGATGTCGCTGGTGCGCGCCATGACCTGGTTGCCGTGATTCATGGCCTGGGCGACGATGACCGCCATCAGGCTGACGGCGTCGGCCACCTTCTTCGCATAGCGCGGCTGCAAAGGCGTCAGCGCCGACAGGAACTGGCACTGGTCGTTGACGAAGCGGAACACGTCGGCGACATCGCAGAATGGCAGTTGCTCGTAGAACGCTTTTTCGCGTGCCTTGTGGTTCTCGCCCTTGGGCTTGCGCCAGATCAGCGCCTGCGTGTCCTTGTCGTATTCCAGGTGGGTCAGCTTGCCCTGTTTCAGCTCGCGATTGAACGCCAGCCACTGCGTGCGCAGTTCAGTTGCCAGCGCATTGAACTGAACATCGACCGGTTTCCGCAGGAAGGGGATGTCCATTTGCACGAGCACGTCGGCCTTCTCGTCCAGCGAGACCAACTCGTCGGAGAAGTGGCGGTGTTGCAGGCTGTCATC
>CP094245.1 GCA_022749655.1 Xanthomonas phaseoli pv. phaseoli | reverse complement strand
ACCAAGGATCAAATCTGGAAAATTGCCGATCAGCTCGACGTCGATGGCGTGAAACCCACCCTCAGCGCGGTTCGCAAGAAGCTTGGCAGCGGCAGCTACACCACCATCCAGGACGCAATGAATGAGTGGAAGCAACGGAAGCTGCAGAAGACTCAGCCTGTCGTTGAGCCGCCGCCACCGGATGTTGTTGAGGCTGTCGGCGTGCTGGCTGCGGAAATTTGGACCGTTGCTCGAACTGCGGCCGAACGTGCCTTGGCCGGCGATCGGGAGAAGCTGGCCGAGGAATTCACCGCCCTGCAGGAACAGGTACGGGAATCGCTCGAAGTCGCGGACCAGTTGAACGAGGAAGCCGAGCTGTTACGGCAGCAGGTGGCCGAGGGCGACGCCGCGAAGGTAGAGCGCGATCAGATCACGGCAGAACACCAGGCGTTCAAGATCCGCACCGCTCAAGAGATCAACCGTGCTTCTGAGAAAGCGGCTGCCAAGGACAGCGAGGCGATTGAGGCGCGCAAGAGTGAACGCATCGCCCTGGAGCAAGCCGCACGTTTGCAGGGCCAGGTAGAGGCGTTGGAAACGCAGCTGGCCCAACTGACGGCAGCCATCGGTAGCCGGGTCACCGGCTCGAAGGCCTGACGGGAGACCATCATGTCTTGGTCGCAACTGTTTGCTCTGTTCGTTGGGCTGGCGATCCTCGCTGCGCTGGCCGTTGTCAGCGCCCTGCGGCCGAAGGCACGCGAGCGGCGGCATCGTCGCCGCCAGGATCAGGCGAGGCGGGTCTTGGCCAAGATCAACACGATCCCGCTGATGCCCCAACGTCTGGCTTACCTGCGCAAGATTGATCCCCTCACCTTCGAGGAACTGCTGCTGGAGACCTTCGAGCGGCGCGGCTACCGCGTCGAGCGAAATACGCATTACACCGGCGACGGTGGCGTCGACGGTGCGGTGTACCTCAACGGCACGCGGTATCTCCTGCAGGCCAAGCGTTACCGCAAGCACATCAACCGCGCTCATATCCTCGCGTTCGCCGAGCTGCTGGAAGCCCGCGGAAGCCGTGGGATCTTCATTCACACCGGCCGCACAGGTGCCGGCGCCCGCGAGCTGGCCACCGCCAATCCGCACCTCACCATCATCAGCGGCCAACGGCTGCTGGACTTTCTCAACTCGGGCCGTCTCGATCGGGAGAATGCCAATGCACACCGCACGATGGGAAACTGACACGCGCTGGTACGAGGCTGTAATGACCGGTAATCCCCCACTTTTAGCGGTCGCCAGAAGTGGAGCTAAGCGGCCATCGCCAACTTCATGGCAGGCGTGATGCCGCCGAGCGCCATATTCGGACGCTCGTGGTTGTACGTCCATAGCCAGCGGGTGGCTTTGTCCTGCACCTGGTCGATGGTGTCGAACAGGGTTTGGGCGAGCCAGGCGTAGCGGATGGTGCGGTTGTAGCGTTCAACGTAGGCGTTCTGCTGTGGCTTGCCCGGCTGGATGTGCTCGACCCGGATGCCATGCCGCTGCGCCCAGGACAGCAACGCGCCACTGATGTATTCAGGGCCGTTGTCGCAGCGGATCACGGCGGGCTTGCCGCGCCACTCGATGATCTGCTCCAGCGATCGGATCACCCGGGCTGACGGCAGCGACAGGTCGACCTCGATCCCCAGTCCCTCGCGATTGAAGTCGTCGAGCACGTTGAACAGCCTGAAGCTGCGGCCGTCGGCCAGCTGGTCGTGCATGAAGTCCATCGACCAGACTTGGTTGATCGTCTCCGGCACCGCCAGTGGCTGCGGCCGCTCACGCACCAGCCGCTTCTTCGGCTTGATCCGCAGGTTCAACTCCAACTCGCGGTAGATCCGGTAGATCCGCTTGTGGTTCCAACCAAAGCCCTTCACGTTGCGCAGGTACAGCTAGCACAGGCCAAAGCCCCAGTCGCGATGGGCGGTCGTCAACCGGATCAGCCAGTCGGCGATCCGGGCGTTCTGCTCGCTGGCCTTGGCCTGGTAGCGGAAGCAGGTCTGGCTCACCGCGAAGGTCTGGCAGGCGTGGCGGATGTTCGTGCGCCCGCTCGTGACCGCCGATTGGGCCATCTCGCGTCGCCGAGATGGCCTCACCATTTTTTTGCGAGCGCTTCCTTCAGCAGGTCGGTACTGAGCTGCGCCTCGGCGTACATCTTCTTGAGCCGGCGGTTCTCCTCCTCCAGCTCCTTCATGCGCGCGACCATGGACACGTCCATGCCGCCGAACTTGCTGCGCCACTTGTAGAACGTGGCCGAGCTGATGCCGTGCTCGCGGCACAGCTCCGGCACGGGCGCACCGGCCTGGGCCTGCTTGAGCACGGCGATGATCTGGCTGTCGGTAAAGCGGGACTTCTTCATGGAACCTCCTCGAGAAAGGATACGAGAAAATTCCACTTCTGGCGTCTGCTAATGGGCGGGGGATTACCGCGGCGACAACGGCGAGCCGGTCATCACCATCATGCAGCCGACCGAAGACTGACCCCTTTTTTGCCACATGGTGTGCAATCGTATTGCACACCATCGGCCGAAACGTTGAGGAACTGACGATGGACCAGGCCAAGACCGCCGCCGACAACGTGCGCGCCCTGATCGCCGATCACCGCCGCCATGAGCGCGCCTGTCGGGTGCATGCAGCGCGCTTGCGCCGCGAAGCCCAGCAGCTGCGCGAGCTGCCCGCCGGAGGCGCACGCAGCCTGTTCCGCGCCCATGAGCTGGCACGCAAAGCGATCGCACTGACCGAACAAGCCGACTCCGACAGCGCCGCCGCTGCGCTGTTGGCCACCACCCCCAGCACTGACCAGGACACCACCATGCATAAGCTACCTAACCGGGGATGTAAGCCGGAACCCCAGAAAATTCCGTCACCCGTCACCCCTCACCCCTCACCCCTCACCCCTCACCCCAATTCCAACCCCGCCACGAGCGCATCCAGATCGATCAAGTTGAGGGTCGGCAGGGATTCGTGTAAAAAGCAGCAAAAAGTGAGCTAACTTGCTGTCAGAAAAGAAATTTTCACAACTTCCTGCCGGCCCTCCAGATGGGTTCAGGATCGCCTTCATGTCTGCGCCCCGCCCGATCGTCGAGGTTGCCAGGATCTCCCGAAGTTGTGTGCTGCCATGCGGATTCGGCAAGGAGTGGAGGGACCAGAGACCTTTAGTCTTGAGGCGACCATCTTTTCTATAAAAAGGTATGCCCGATGGATCCCATTCGTCCGCGCGCGCCAAGTCCTGCCCACGAACTTCTGGCCGAACCCCAGCCGGATAGGGTTCAGCCGCAGCCGACTGCAGATCGTGGGGGTCTCCGCCTGCTGGCAGCCCCCTGGATGGCTTGCCCGCTCGACGGACGATGTCCAGGACCCGTCTCCCGTCTCCCCCTGCACCCTTGCCTGCGTTCTCAGCGGGCAGTTTCAGAGATCTGCTCCGTCAGTTCGATCCGTCGCTTCTTGATACATCGCTTTTTGATTCGATGTCTGCCTTCGGCGCGCCTCATACAGAGGCTGCCTCAGGAGAGGGGATGAGGTGCAATCGGGTCTGCGTGCAGCCGATGACCCGCAAGCCACCGTGCAGGTCGCTGTGACGGCCGCGCGACCGCCGCGCGCCAAGCCGGCGCCGCGACGGCGTGCTGCGCACACCTCTGACGCTTCGCCGGCCGGGCAGGTCGATCTATGCACGCTCGGCTACAGCCAGCAGCAGCAAGAGAAGATCAAACTGAAGGCTCGTCCGATAGTAGCACAGCACCACGAGGCACTGATCGGCCATGGGTTTACACGTGCGCACATCGTTGCGCTCAGCCAACACCCGGCAGCCTTAGGGACCGTCGCTGTCAAGTACCAGGCCATGATCGCGGCGTTGCCGGAGGCGACACACGAAGACATCGTTGGCGTCGGCAAACAGTGGTCCGGCGCACGCGCCCTGGAAGCATTGCTCACGGTGTCGGGAGAGTTGAGAGGTCCACCGTTACAGTTGGACACAGGTCAACTTCTCAAGATTGCAAAACGTGGCGGCGTGACTGCGGTGGAGGCAGTGCATGCATGGCGCAATGCACTGACGGGCGTTCCCCTGAACCTGACCCCGGACCAGGTGGTGGCCATCGCCAGCAATATTGGCGGCAAGCAGGCGCTGGAGACGGTGCAGCTGCTGTTGCCGGTGCTGTGCGAGCAACATGGCCTGACCCCGGACCAGGTGGTGGCCATCGCCAGCAATGGCGGTGGCAAGCAGGCGCTGGAGACGGTGCAGCGGCTGTTGCCGGTGCTGTGCAAGGACCATGGCCTGACCCCGGCGCAGGTGGTGGCCATCGCCAACCACGATGGTGGCAAGCAGGCGCTGGAGACGGTACAGCGGCTGTTGCCGGTGCTGTGCAAGGACCATGGCCTGACCCCGGCGCAGGTGGTGGCCATCGCCAGCAATGGTGGAGGCAAGCAGGCGCTGGAGACGGTGGAACAGTTGTTGCCGGTGCTGTGCAAGGACCATGGCCTGACCCCGGACCAGGTGGTGGCCATCGCCAACCACGATGGCGGCAAGCCGGCGCTGGAGACGGTGCAGCGGCTGTTGCCGGTGCTGTGCCAGGAGCTTGGCCTGACCCCGGACCAGGTGGTGGCCATCGCCAGTAATATTGGCGGCAAGCAGGCGCTGGAGACGGTGCAGCGGCTGTTGCCGGTGCTGTGCGAGCAACATGGCCTGACCCCGGACCAGGTGGTGGCCATCGCCAGCAATGGCGGCGGCAAGCAGGCGCTGGAGACGGTGCAGCGGCTGTTGCCGGTGCTGTGCCAGGAGCTTGGCCTGACCCCGGCGCAGGTGGTGGCCATCGCCAGCAATATTGGCGGCAAGCAGGCGCTGGAGACGGTGCAGCGGCTGTTGCCGGTGCTGTGCGAGCAACATGGCCTGACCCCGGACCAGGTGGTGGCCATCGCCAGCCACGATGGTGGCAAGCAGGCGCTGGAAACGGTGGAACGGTTGTTGCCGGTGCTGTGCCAGGAGCTTGGCATGACCCTGGCGCAGGTGGTGGCCATCGCCAGCCACTATGGTGGCAAGCAGGCGCTGGAGGCGGTGCAGCGGCTGTTGCCGGTGCTGTGCCAGGAGCTTGGCCTGACCCCGGACCAGGTGGTGGCCATCGCCAGCAATAATGGCGGCAAGCAGGCGCTGGAGACGGTGCAGCGGCTGTTGCCGGTGCTGTGCGAGCAACATGGCCTGACCCCGGACCAGGTGGTGGCCATCGCCAGCAATGGCGGCAAGCAGGCGCTGGAGACGGTGCAGCGGCTGTTGCCGGTGCTGTGCGAGCAACATGGCCTGACCCCGGACCAGGTGGTGGCCATCGCCAGCCACGATGGTGGCAAGCAGGCGCTGGAAACGGTGGAACGGTTGTTGCCGGTGCTGTGCCAGGAGCTTGGCATGACCCTGGCGCAGGTGGTGGCCATCGCCAGCAATGGCGGCGGCAAGCAGGCGCTGGAAACGGTGGAGCGGTTGTTGCCGGTGCTGTGCCAGGAGCTTGGCATGACCCTGGCGCAGGTGGTGGCCATCGCCAGCCACTATGGTGGCAAGCAGGCGCTGGAGGCGGTGCAGCGGCTGTTGCCGGTGCTGTGCCAGGATCTTGGCCTGACCCCGGACCAGGTGGTGGCCATCGCCAGCAATAATGGCGGCAAGCAGGCGCTGGAGACGGTGCAGCGGCTGTTGCCGGTGCTGTGCGAGCAACATGGCCGACCCCGGACCAGGTGGTGGCCATCGCCAGCCACGATGGTGGCAAGCAGGCGCTGGAGGCGGTGCAGCGGCTGTTGCCGGTGCTGTGCCAGGACCATGGCCTGAACCCGGACCAGGTGGTGGCCATCGCCAGCAATGGCGGCGGCAGGCAGGCGCTGGAGAGCATTTTTGCCCAGTTATCTCGCCCTGATCAGGCGTTGGCCGCGTTGACCAACGACCACCTCGTCGCCTTGGCCTGCCTCGGCGGGTGTCCTGCGCTGGAGGCAGTGAAAAAGGGATTGCCGCACGCGCTGACCTTGATCAAAAGAACCAGTCGCCGTCTTCCCGAACGCACGTCCCATCGCGTTGCCGACCACGCGCAAGTGGCTCGCGTGCTGGGTTTTTCCAGTGCCACTCCCACCCAGCGCAAGCATTCGATGAAGCCATGGCGCAGTTCGCGATGAGCCGGCACGGTTTGTTACAACTCTTTCGCAGAGTGGGCGTCACCGAACTCGAGGCGTGCAATGGAACACTCCCCCAGCCTCGCAGCGTTGGCACCGTATTCTCCAGGCATCAGGGGTGAGAACGGCCACACCGTCCCGTGCTTCGGCTCAAACGCCGGACCAGGCGTCGTTGGATGCATTCGCCGATGCGCTGGAGCGTGGGCTGGATGCGCTCAGCCCAATCGACCAGGCAGTCCAGGCGCAAGCAAGTAGCCGCCGCAAACGGTCTCGATCTGAAAGTTCTGTCACCCGCTCCTCCGCACATTACGCTGTCGAGGTGCCCGTTCGCGAACAGCACGCTGCGCTGGATTCGCTTCCCCCAGCTGGGGCGCAAAACGCCCGCGTACCAGAATCGGGGGCGGCCTTGCGGACCCCGGTACGCCCATGCATGGGGACCTGGCAGCGTCCAGCACCGTGGCTTGGGAACACGATGCGGCACCCTTCGCAGCAGCGGAAGCGGGTGATTTCCCGGCATTCAACGACGAGGAGATCGCATGGTTGATGGAGCTATTTCCTCAGTGAGGCTCAGTCTGGATTACCTGAGCGTTGCCAGGGATGGGTGTAATAAACCTCTCACTCAATGAGTTAGCTCACTTTTGGCTGTTTTTTTACACGAATCCCTGCCGACCCTCGGAGCCGCACTTCGGCGTCCACCTCGCCGCCCACGTGGGCGACGTGTCAGGCCCTGCCTATTGCACCGTGCGCGGCGTGGCCGCGCTTGATGTCTTCGTGTGCTCGCCGGCAGCGGTGTCGGCCGACCTGGCCGCGCTGGTCGTGGCTGGCGGGTACTACGTGCTGCCCCTGGAAGCGGCCGCACAGTTGGCCGCTGACTTCGCACTGCCCGTGCGCACACCCCCGTGATTGAAGGCGCCTAGCGCGCCCGCAGCGCCTTCCGGTGGCGCCCTGGACGTGCCGGCGCCATGCTTCCCTGCGTGACCACACCGCGCAGCCCCAAACTGCGGGCTGCCCGGCAATGAGGCGATCCCGGGGTTCAGCCGACATACGTGTAAAAATGACTCGCAGAATCCAATTTCTTTTGTGAAAACATGAAGTTGCCAGATAAAACGGCGCTTCCATCGCTCATCCACTACCTCGTCCCTTTCGAGGTTCGGCACGCTGCAACTGTCTTGCGGCGACTGTGCGAGACCAGTGGTCGCAGGGTGGCCTGCAATCGGCAGGCCCGCCCACCCCTGACCGCACAGCTTCCCCGACGCCTGGGGATAGGTGGAGCTATCCCCGACGGCGACGGGCAGCGCTGCGCGCTGGCTGTGGATCAGGCGTGGACGGCCACGTGAGCCCTGTGGCGGCCGCCTGGCGGCGTCCACCCTCCGGGTCGCCGTCCGGCGCCCCTGCGCGCCCCTGACGGGGCTTGCCGGCCCTTCCGCGCGATCGTCGGGGCTCGGCAGAGCCGGTCGGCCGCTATCAGCCCTGAACCTGCACCACGTCGCCGGCGCGAGCAAGGGGCTTTCGCGGCATAAACGGTTCCCCCCGCTGCGCGGGTCCCCCATTTATTCCACGGTCCCCTTGCTCGCGCCGGCGCCGCAGCGCAGGACGGGCCTACCGCGCCCGACCGGCTCCGCCAAGCAGACCCCGCCGAGGATCTTCCTGCGCTCCAGGGCCAGAGGAAGGGTAATCCCCCACTTTT
The DNA here is from genome assembly GCA_022749655.1 of Xanthomonas phaseoli pv. phaseoli. GTDB lineage: Bacteria > Pseudomonadota > Gammaproteobacteria > Xanthomonadales > Xanthomonadaceae > Xanthomonas > Xanthomonas phaseoli. The sequence goes on along the minus strand of CP094245.1, from coordinate 48,858 downwards.
AGCGGTCGCCAGAAGTGGAGCTAAGCGGCCATCGCCAACTTCATGGCAGGCGTGATGCCGCCGAGCGCCATATTCGGACGCTCGTGGTTGTACGTCCATAGCCAGCGGGTGGCTTTGTCCTGCACCTGGTCGATGGTGTCGAACAGGGTTTGGGCGAGCCAGGCGTAGCGGATGGTGCGGTTGTAGCGTTCAACGTAGGCGTTCTGCTGTGGCTTGCCCGGCTGGATGTGCTCGACCCGGATACCATGCCGCTGCGCCCAGGACAGCAACGCGCCACTGATGTATTCAGGGCCGTTGTCGCAGCGGATCACGGCGGGCTTGCCGCGCCACTCGATGATCTGCTCCAGCGATCGGATCACACGGGCTGACGGCAGCGACAGATCCACCTCGATCCCCAGCCCCTCGCGATTGAAGTCGTCGAGCACATTGAACAGCCGGAAGCTGCGGCCGTCGGCCAACTGGTCGTGCATGAAGTCCATCGACCAGACCTGGTTGATAGCCTCCGGCACCGCCAGAGGCTCGGGCCGCTCACGCACCAGCCGCTTCCTCGGCTTGATCCGCAGGTTCAACTCCAGCTCGCGGTAGATCCGGTAGACCCGCTTGTGATTCCAGCCAAAGCCCTTCACGTTGCGCAGGTACAGGTAGCACAGGCCAAAGCCCCAGTCGCGATGGGCGGTCGTCAGGCGGACCAGCCAGTCGGCGATCCGGGCGTTCTGCTCGCTGGCCTTGGCCTGGTAGCGGAAGCAGGTCTCGCTCACCGCGAAGGCCTGGCAGGCGTGGCGGATGTTCGTACGCCCGCTCGTGACTGCCGATTGGGCCATCTCGCGTCGCTGAGATGGCCTCACCATTTTTTTGCGAGCGCTTCCTTCAGCAGGTCGGTACTGAGCTGCGCCTCGGCGTACATCTTCTTGAGCCGGCGGTTCTCCTCCTCCAGCTCCTTCATGCGCGCGACCATGGACACGTCCATGCCGCCGAACTTGCTGCGCCACTTGTAGAACGTGGCCGAGCTGATGCCGTGCTCGCGGCACAGCTCCGGCACGGGCGCACCGGCCTGGGCCTGCTTGAGCACGGCGATGATCTGGCTGTCGGTAAAGCGGGACTTCTTCATGGAACCTCCTCGGGAAAGGGGCGAGAAAATTCCACTTCTGGCGTCTGCTAATGGGCGGGGGATTACCGAAGGAGACGGCCGCTGCGCGCCCGTCGCCTCAATCGCACCGGCTGCGCCGGCGCGAAAAGCCCGCAACCCTCCCTCACCACCTAGCAGGCCCGAAGGGCGAAGCGGTGCGCTGAATCTGTCTTGCGGCGGAGATGAACGGACGCAGAATATCTATTGACAGATGTTGACATGCCTACCCTTTTTGTCCTATTATTGTCCCATCGGAAGACAAAATTAGTCCTAAAACATTCCGATCTGTCCGGGGTCAGTGGCGGCAACCACCCCCGGACGGTCCACCAACTCGCAGGAGAAAACAGCATGCTCGCCAGTCGTTTCGGCCGTAAGTCCCACGGCATCCGCTCCGCCCAACCGCTGACCAACGATGAGATCGCTCGCTTCGCGCCTTCGATCTTCGCCAACGAGGCACACGAAAGCCGCTCGCAGCGCTACACCTACATTCCAACCATCGACGTGCTCGATGGTCTGCGCAAGGAAGGGTTTTCGCCGTTCATGGTCGTGCAGACCCGCACCCGCAACCCCGACAAGCGGGAGCACACCAAGCACATGATCCGCATGCGTCACGCCAACCAGATCCAGGCCGGCGAGGCGAACGAAATCATCCTGCTCAACAGCCATGACGGCAGCTCTTCCTACCAGATGCTGGCCGGGGTTTTCCGTTTCGTGTGCCAGAACGGCATGGTCGTCGGCGATACGGTCGGCGACATCCGTGTGCCCCACAAGGGCGATGTCATCAGCCAGGTCATCGAAGGTGCCTACCAAGTGGTGGACAGCTTTGCGGCCGCCGACGAGCAGCGTGAGGGTATGCAGAGCCTGACGCTGGCAGAAGGCGAGCAGACCGCATTCGCGCGTGCTGCCCTCGCACTGCGCTACGACGACGACACCGCCCCTGCCCCGATCACCGAACAGCAGCTGCTGACCCCGAAGCGCTGGGAGGATCGCAAGCCGGACCTGTGGACGACGTTCAACCGCGTGCAGGAAAACATGGTGCGTGGCGGCTTGCGCGGTCGCAACGCCAAGGGTCGGCCCACCACCACCCGCCCCGTCAATGGCATTGACCAGAGCATTAAGCTCAACCGTGCGCTGTGGGTGCTTGCCGCAGAAATGCGTCGACTGCACCACTAATCCCCTACCCTGCCCCGGCTACGGTCGGGGCAAGCCTCACGGAGTTTCGGTCATGAACACACGCAATCTTTCTCTGCCTGCGGTCGAAGATTTCAAGGCACGTTTCGCCGGCTACATCGGCGCAGGCCTTGCACGTATTTCCCGTCAGTGGAAGTCGGCGGAGGCCATCGAATTGGCAACCCGCCATAGCCAATTCGCCATCGTGGCGTTGCAGGCAAATTGCTTGGATGCGGTAAGCGCATCGCTCGCGGAAGCTGCAGCTACCGGCATTCGCGGCGACGAGCGCGATAACCCGTTCAAGGAGTTGCGCCGCGATTTTGAGGGCGAAGCCAAATCGCTGAACCTTCATTTCGACGAATGGTCAGCAGAGGCGGAAACCTTGGCGCAGGCTCATGGCATCACCTATGAGCCGGACGCTGAAGAAATTCCCGACGACGACACGACCTGGCGGGAAGCGTTGCAAGATTCAACCAGGGGTGCTGGTCGGAAAAGCGGGCGAGAGATGGAGGCCATTCCTGAGAGCGTGTGCAGAATTTTGTGTAACCGTGGTTTGGGTTACCGCTGAGGAAGTCCCCTCGAACTGGATCGTAAAGCGGTTCAGCGCAGCCTTCCAGTCGCGGATCGGCAGCGTCCATTTCTTGGTGATGTTGCGCAGAGCCAGGTAGAACAGTTTCATCAAGGCTTCGTCGCTGGGGAACGCGCCGCGGTTCTTGGTCAGCTTGCGCAGGCTCATGTTGACCGACTCGATGGCGTTGGTCGTATAGATCACCTTGCGGATCTCCGGTGGGTAGTCGAAGAACGGGATCAGTCGTGACCAATTGCGCCGCCATGACTGGCTGATGGGCGGGTACTGGGCGTCCCACTTGGCCTCGAACTCGGTCAGTGCCTGCTCGGCCTCCTCGACGGTGGCGCAGGCGTAAATGCGCTTGAGATCGGCGGCAACCTCGGCGCGGCGTTTCCACGAGACGTAGTTCAGGCTGTGCCGCACCATGTGCACGATGCACAGCTGCACGGTGGTCTGCGGGAACACCGCCTCGATCGCCTCGGGAAACCCCTTCAGGCCATCGACGCAGGCAATGAAGATGTCCTGCACCCCGCGGTTGCGTAGCTCCGTCACGACTTGCAGCCAAAACTTGGCACCCTCGGCCTGCGCCAGCCATAGGCCCAGCACTTCCTTCTCGCCGCCCATGGTGATGCCGATGGCCAGGTACACCGCCTTGACCCGCACCGCGCCCTCGCGCACTTTGACGTGGATGCAGTCCAGATAGACGATCGGATAGACCGGATCCAGTGGCCGCGCCTGCCACGCCTTGACCTCCTCGACGACCGCATCGGTGACTGAGGAAATCAGACTCGGCGACACCTCGGTGCCGTACATCTCCTCCAGGTGCGACTGGATCTCGCGCACGGTCATGCCGCGCGCGTACAACGACAAGATCTTGTCATCGAAGCCGGCCCAGCGGGTCTGGTGCTTGGGGATCAGCTGTGGCGCGAAGCTGCCGTGGCGATCACGCGGAATCTCGATCGGCAGCTCGCCGAACTCGCCCTTGAGCGTCTTGCGGCTGCGTCCGTTGCGCGTGTTGCCGGCCGCGTTGGCGACCGGCTCATGCTTGTCATGACCGAGGTGTTCGGTCATCTCCGCGTCCAGCGCCCGCTCCACCAACCGCTTGGTCAGCTGCTTGAGCAGGCCGTTCTCGCCGATCAGATCCTCGGGTTTGGTGTAGTTGACCAACAGGCTGCTAAGCAGCTCGTCGGGTACCTCATGTGTGCGTGGGCTCATGGTGTCTCCGGGTTAGGTGGCAGTCTCCTGCCTGTGGCCCGGTTACACAAAATCTAGGACACGCCCATTCCTGATTTTAGGGAAGAGGTGCCGGATTTCGTAGAAGGCTACCTGCAAGGCCTGCAGCAGCTCGAAGATCAGCTGCGGGCAGCTGGCGAGCTGACGGATAACATCGCCGAGCAAATCACGACGCTGCGACAGGCTGCAACCGACAGCATGACCGCGTTATGAGCAAGATCATCACCGACGTTATCGAAACTCAGTGCCGGCGTTGCAGTACGCCATTGCGAACCCTTCGCCGTAGCCCGCTCGGTTTGGACGAGCTGAAAGAGCGGCTCGGCAGCATCTGCACAGAATGCGTGACCGCAGAGGAACGCGCCGAGATCGCACAGGCGCAAATCGGTGCGTTGCATCTGGCCGCTGCCATTCGCCGTCTGCAGGAGGAATGACACCATGCCGGACCAAATTGCCCTGTTGGCCCAGCAGTTGAACGAGGCGACGCGCCGGGGCGATTTGGCCGGTGCTTACGCCACCCTCAAGGGGTTGCGCATCAACGATGCTGCACGCGTTGCCCTAGAAGCGGGGTTTGCAGTGACCAGCACCCAACAGCGCAAACCCTTCTTTCGCCAGCTGGAATGCGAAATCGCCGAGGCTGCACGTCGTCGCGTCGATGGCTGGGGTCTACGCCCGCGATAGTGCTGTCAATAGGGCACCAGTAAATATTGACGTCTATTGACATTTGTGCGAGTTTGGGAGTGTTACAAAACCCAGCAGACGGGGCATCACGCCCCCGCCCCAATTACGCAGGAATATCGCAGAAATGCAGAAAGTGCTCATGACCGCCGCGGAATTTGACAGCATCCAGCCACGGTTAGGACGGCTCACTGTCGACACAGTTCAGATCGCCCGGCGCGTGCTGGTCGATGGAAAGTCTCAGGCCGAAGCAGCCGAGGAAAAGGGCCTCAGCCGACAGCGCGTCAGCCATATGGTTCAACGTGTCATGGCCGCTGCAAACGCGTTTCCGTCCGACTGGGAACGCGTAGATGAGTGGATGCCACCGGAGTTGGCCAAACAAGTGCGAGCGCTTGCAGCCGAAGCCCGCACGACCACACAGGAGAAAAATCATGCTTGACGCACGCGAAATCGAAGATCGCCGCCGCGCTGTGGCCAATGCGATCGCATCCCAGCGGCTCGAAGGTCTTGAGGTTGATGCCCAGACCCGGGCAGAGCTCGACCAGGTGGCACTCGGAGAGCTTGAGCCGGCAGACGTGATCGCGAGCATCCGCCGGCGCCTTGTCGCTGGCAACGAATAGAAGATCGACTAGGAGGGCTTATGTCCACCGCTACCGCTCAGCGTTTCGATTGGAAAGAGGCCGCCAAAGTCGGCGGCGTCGTTATCGGGTTTATGGCTGTCACAGGCGGCCTGGCAGCCATTACCCAATTGTCTACGCACATCGTCAAGACGACGCCGGCCGGTGTCGTACAAACGGTCACCGTAGATCCGGGTTCGGAGGGGAGTTTCGGCGGGATTGGCACAACCGGGCGTGGGATCGCTCTTGTAACCGGCAGCACCAGCAGTTCGCCCCGATCGGTCATTACCACGGATACGGGACGCTTCGTCGTCAACGGAGTGGCCCCTATGCTGGCTGGCGATCGCGTGGACCTGCGCACGGGCGCGACCGGCAGGCGGTATGTGTGCCCGGCGACCAACTATCACGACTGCTATCGCACGGTCGACTGACGATGGCAGCGAAATACGACACCCCTTCGGACCCCTATGTCGATCCCACCACCGGGATCATGCGCAATTCGGTAGGAGCGCGCACGCAGCCCGACCTTGACCGTATCGAAGCCGCGTTCGCATCGGTGCGGGCCTACGAACTTGAAAAGGGTCCGGCCGTCGGTCGATACGACCTCGATCACCTGCGCAGCATTCACCGCAGTCTGTTCAGTGACGTGTATCCGTGGGCTGGGGAAATTCGGTCTGTCGTTATTGAGAAGGGCGAGACACGCTTTGCCATGCCCGAACATATCGAGGGTGCCGGCGCGCAACTGTTTCGCCAGCTGGCCCGGGAACAAAACCTGCGAGGCCTGGGAGCCGACGAGTTCGCCAGCCGGGCAGGGCACTATCTCGGCGAAATCAACGCCCTGCATCCATTCCGCGAAGGCAACGGCCGCGCGCAGCGCGCTTTCATCGGTCAGCTGGCCAGCGACGCCGGCTATGCCATTGCCTGGGATCGTGTCAGCCGCGACGACATGACCCGCGCCTCGATCGAGGCTTATCACAGCACCCTGACCGGCTTTCCCAGCTGATCCGCGATAACCTCACCGATCGCGACCATGCACGCGCGGTGGAACTTGGCCGCTCGCTCGCCGGCGCTGGCGCCAGCGTTGGCTATGCCGAGCTCGGGCAGACCTACACCGGGCGCGTGCTGGGGGCGACCGAGCGCTATGTAGTGCAAGAGCGCGCGGATCTGCCTGGGGAACTGGTCTTGCACAATCGCTACCGCGTTGTGGGCGACCTGGAGGCCCAGCGCGGCCAGGCTGTGGAGATTCGATATCCGCAAGGTGATGTCGCGCTGGTCATGCCTGCCAAGGCGCATGACGGGCCAGCTAAGGAAATAGCCAGCCCGGATAAGGGCAGCGACTTCGGCCGAGACTTCGGTCGGTAGAGCAGGGCAGTCGCAGTAACTGCGATCACGCCCCAGTACAGTGACAACCCAACACAACAAATAGAGGTCAGGACATGACGGAGACAACCACGTATGACGTTACGCGCAGCCTGCGCCGCGCTGCGGCAGCTGTGGCGGGTTTGGGGATTGGCGTGCTCGTGTTTGCCGTACTTTTCGCCGGCCCAGTGTTTCTAGAAAATCAGCTCTTCCTGACGCTCTCGCTGCCTGTCGCCGTGCTTATGATTTTCGTCGGCCTCGCGGCATATCGCTTTGCCAAAAGGTCGGAAGTCAGCAAGAAACCTGCGACGGCTGCCGAAAAAGCGGAAGCGAACGAGACGCACGTCAAGCTTCAGAACAAGCTGCTATTCGGCCTGAAAGTCGGCGAGTTCATCGGAATTGCGCTCATCCTTGTCGCCGCCTATCTCGGGCGTGTCCTAGATTTTGTGTAACCGGGCCACAGGCAGGAGACTGCCACCTAACCCGGAGACACCATGAGCCCACGCACACATGAGGTACCCGACGAGCTGCTTAGGGATGGTCTGATCAATGCGGCCAGAGGATGCGTCGACCCGCATCGGTAGCGCTGACTACGCTCACACCTTCGGTTTTTCGCTGTTTCCAGCGCATTCTCGGGGCGTTCTCCCCATTACAGGCACAACTTCCCAACGGCAGGCATCAACTGCTTCCGCTTCAGCCACAGGTTCGACAGCGCAAAGAGCGTCAGCACCTGCGCGGTGTTTTTGACCAGGCCGCGATAGCGCACCTTGGCATAGCCAAACTGGCGCTTGATCACCCGAAACGGATGTTCCACCTTCGCACGCAGGCTGGCCTTGGTGTGCTCCCAGCGCTTGGCCAACTTCAGTTCGCGCTTGTTCTTGATCTGCTTCAGCTTCGAGGGCTTCTCCGCGATCAGGTAGCGTAGCTTGCGCTTGCCCTTGATCTCATCGCGCTTCTCAAGCCCGGTGTAGCCGCTGTCCCCACACACCGTGTCTTCCTTGCCATGCAGCAGCTTGTGCGCTTGCGTGATGTCCGCCACGTTGGCTGCCGTGCATTCCACGTGGTGCACTAGGCCGGATTCATCATCCACTCCAATGTGCGCCTTCATCCCGAAGAAGTATTGGTTGCCCTTCTTGGTCTGGCGCATCTCCGGATCGCGCTCACCGTCCTTGTTCTTGGTCGAACTGGGCGCAGAGATAATCGTGGCATCCACAATCGTCCCGCCGCGCAGGCTCTGACCCTTGCGCGACAGATGCGCGTTCACCCGATTGAACAGCTTGCGCGCCAAATCGTGCTGCTCCAGCAGATGGCGAAAGTTGAGAATCGTCGTCTCGTCCGGCACCTCATCCAGCCCGCCGATCTTGGCGAAACGGCGCATCGACACCGTGTCGTACAAGGCTTCTTCCGCCGATGGATCGCTCAATGCATACCACTGCTGCAAAAAGTGGATGCGCAGCATCGTCTCCAGCCGATACGGCTGTCGTCCCGGTTGCCCCGACTTCGGATAGTGCGGCTCGATCAGCCCCAGCAGCTCCTTCCACGGCACGACCTGCTCCATCTCGGCCAAAAACACCTCACGCCGCGTCCGCTTGCGCTTGCCGTCGTACTCCGCGTCGCCGATCAGCTGCATCGAAATCGTCTACTCGGGTCGATGATCGATTGTGGCAGATCAGGACGGATTGTTCAGAGTTTCCTTAGCAGCCTGTTGGTCAACTACACCAAACCCGAGGATCTGATCGGCGAGAACGGCCTGCTCAAGCAGCTGACCAAGCGGTTGGTGGAGCGGGCGCTGGACGCGGAGATGACCGAACACCTCGGTCATGACAAGCATGAGCCGGTCGCCAACGCGGCCGGCAACACGCGCAACGGACGCAGCCGCAAGACGCTCAAGGGCGAGTTCGGCGAGCTGCCGATCGAGATTCCGCGTGATCGCCACGGCAGCTTCGCGCCACAGCTGATCCCCAAGCACCAGACCCGCTGGGCCGGCTTCGATGACAAGATCTTGTCGTTGTACGCGCGCGGCATGACCGTGCGCGAGATCCAGTCGCACCTGGAGGAGATGTACGGCACCGAGGTGTCGCCGAGTCTGATTTCCTCAGTCACCGATGCGGTCGTCGAGGAGGTCAAGGCGTGGCAGGCGCGGCCACTGGATCCGGTCTATCCGATCGTCTATCTGGACTGCATCCACGTCAAAGTGCGCGAGGGCGCGGTGCGGGTCAAGGCGGTGTACCTGGCCATCGGCATCACCATGGGCGGCGAGAAGGAAGTGCTGGGCCTATGGCTGGCGCAGGCCGAGGGTGCCAAGTTTTGGCTGCAAGTCGTGACGGGTAATCCCCGCCCATTAGCAGACGCCAGAAGTGGAATTTTCTCGTCCCCTTTCCCGAGGAGGTTCCATGAAGAAGTCCCGCTTTACCGACAGCCAGATCATCGCCGTGCTCAAGCAGGCCCAGGCCGGTGCGCCCGTGCCGGAGCTGTGCCGCGAGCACGGCATCAGCTCGGCCACGTTCTACAAGTGGCGCAGCAAGTTCGGCGGCATGGACGTGTCCATGGTCGCGCGCATGAAGGAGCTGGAGGAGGAGAACCGCCGGCTCAAGAAGATGTACGCCGAGGCGCAGCTCATACCGACCTGCTGAAGGAAGCGCTCGCAAAAAAATGGTGAGGCCATCTCAGCGACGCGAGATGGCCCAATCGGCAGTCACGAGCGGGCGTACGAACATCCGCCACGCCTGCCAGGCCTTCGCGGTGAGCGAGACCTGCTTCCGCTACCAGGCCAAGGCCAGCGAGCAGAACGCCCGGATCGCCGACTGGCTGGTCCGCCTGACGACCGCCCATCGCGACTGGGGCTTTGGCCTGTGCTACCTGTACCTGCGCAACGTGAAGGGCTTTGGCTGGAATCACAAGCGGGTCTACCGGATCTACCGCGAGCTGGAGTTGAACCTGCGGATCAAGCCGAGGAAGCGGCTGGTGCGTGAGCGGCCCGAGCCTCTGGCGGTGCCGGAGGCTATCAACCAGGTCTGGTCGATGGACTTCATGCACGACCAGTTGGCCGACGGCCGCAGCTTCCGGCTGTTCAATGTGCTCGACGACTTCAATCGCGAGGGGCTGGGGATCGAGGTGGATCTGTCGCTGCCGTCAGCCCGTGTGATCCGATCGCTGGAGCAGATCATCGAGTGGCGCGGCAAGCCCGCCGTGATCCGCTGCGACAACGGCCCTGAATACATCAGTGGCGCGTTGCTGTCCTGGGCGCAGCGGCATGGCATCCGGGTCGAGCACATCCAGCCGGGCAAGCCACAGCAGAACGCCTACGTTGAACGCTACAACCGCACCATCCGCTACGCCTGGCTCGCCCAAACCCTGTTCGACACCATCGACCAGGTGCAGGACAAAGCCACCCGCTGGCTATGGACGTACAACCACGAGCGTCCGAATATGGCGCTCGGCGGCATCACGCCTGCCATGAAGTTGGCGATGGCCGCTTAGCTCCACTTCTGGCGACCGCTAGAAGTGGGGGATTACCGCTGCATCGCCATCTAACCGTGCTCGCATCCTCCGCCGCGTTGCGTCCGCTGTGGCGAGTTGCTGTTTCACTGCAGTTGTGAGTTGCTGCTTCATGGTCTTCTTCGTCTTCCTTGGCGGGGTCGTTGCTATTTTCGTCCGCCACGCGTTTCTCGGAAATCAGCTCTTCCTAATGCCCATAAGCATGACGCTGACCAAGGACAGGGTGATCGTCCTGATAGGTGGCGCTATGGCTATGTTGATGGGTGCCGCTATGGTTCTGTGGCTCTAATCGGCGGCCAGCTGGTGCTGGCCAGCGTGTGCGATCGCCAGCTGCCGGCGCCGGCGGCGCCAACACCCGGCGAGCAGCTCGCCCACCTCTTGCCCACCGTGCGTGCTGCGTGGACAAGACGAGGACGACCTGCAATCGGCAGGCCCGCCCACCCCTGACCGCACAGCTTCCCCGACGCCTGGGGATAGGTGGAGCTATCCCCGACGGCGACGGGCAGCGCTGCGCGCTGGCTGTGGATCAGGCGTGGACGGCCGCGTGAGCCTCACGGTGGCCGCCTGGCGGCGTCCACCGAAAAGCCGAAACGCGGTTCTCAGTGGGTGGCTAACGCGGTGATGCGGTAACACCAAGGATCATCACCCCCATGGCGCCGACGCGTTCCCAGCGCGTGTGGAGCGTTATCCGTAGGGGCGCTGCCCCTACACCCCGTTTGCCTTGTCGGTGGCCGGGGAAGGGAGCTGAAGCTGAATGCAATACAACAAGTATTGACATCTATTGACACTCTTTCTATTTTGTCCTATAGTTGTCCTGTCGGAAGGGTATTTATGTCCCATTACTTTCCGATATCCCGAGCTGCGGCGGCAACCGCGTCGGGATCTTCCTCAAATCTTGCAGGAGATGACCATGACGATTGTTTACGGAGGTTGCTTCGAGCCGGGTGGATGGAGTTGGATGAGGATGGTTATTACGAAATCGAGTGCCCGAAGTGCCAGCGCACTGCGCACCGGATGGACTGGGAAGCTGTTGAGGGTTGTGTGGTCAATGCGTACTGGCATGTGTCTTGCGCTCACTGCGGTTATGGCGACAGCAACAAGGAAGACTACGAGTTCGACGACGACGACGACCGCCCGCCCTATCCCTATGAAGAAGTGGTTAACGACCCGGGTTTCTGGAAAGAAGACCGGTTTGAAGAGTCGACGGTAGAGCCGGAGCCGATGACAGCCATATCCGGTCCGGCGAAGGCGGAATGGGTGACGCGTGACGACCTGGTCGCTCTGGCCCAAGGCCGGCCGCTGAGTTTTTCGTAATGGGGGTGAAAACGATGCCCTCGCAGATTGTTGCTACACGTGTTGCCGATATCGATCGCACTTCGTTTCCAGAAGCACATTTCGGCACAAATCGTTCAATCAGGCATAGCTGTGAACGGAGGGTTTACACATGGCTGGATTTTCTCTCTCCGGGTGTTCGCGGTTGCCAGTGGCACTTCTATTCGTTGTCGAACGGTGGCTTTTACATGGCCCCGTCATGGGGTGTGCCGCTATGCCTCAAAGTTCCTAAGAGCGATATTTTTGTTGTGCTGTCCGCCGACGCGGCGGGTATCGTCGCGACGATGTTTGCCTTGAACGATTATTCGACGATTCTGGCCAACCCGAACGACATAAATGGAATGATCGAGCGCTACTATCATCTCGCCGCGTTCGCGACGATGCACAACGAAGCTGAGATGCTTTACCAGGTCATCGACCACATCGGGTAAAAATTCTGGCAGAGGGCAGGGGGCTACCTGCCCTCATTGTGTCCCCAAGAGGATCCAACAATGAGCAGATATATCGCGACTATCCGGAGCTTGGCCGATGAACACCGCGCCGACCCGGCGGGCACCATTGGTTATGACCGCATGCTTCGCACTTATTTCGCCCAAGGGTTCCCAGCATCATCGGGCGAAGATCACGCGTTATGGATCGGCTGCTGTCTCGAAGAGTTCCCGACGTTGGCCAGCCTCTACGAAGGCGCTGTAGCCGAGGGCTACGCGATCGAGAACGTGAGTGTCGAGATGGCCACCGCAATGGCCTCTGAAGCCTCTACCCCAGCTGGGCCGAGCGTGGCCGAACGGTTCGGACTCGTAATGTAAACCTGCGCAGAAGCGAAAAAGGGGCGGCCAGGCCGCCCCTTTTGCTATCCGCCTGCCATCCGCATGGCCAGGTAGACCGCCGCTCCGCCAACGCCTCCGCCCACCAGGGCGAACACGGTCAGCAGGGCGGTCAATCGTCCACGTGCCAATCGTAGCTCCCGTGCGGCCGCGCTAGCTTCACCAGCGGCGGCTTGTGTGGCTTTGACGGCGTCCTTGGTCTGCTGATCAATGACCCGGGAAAGCCGCACGCACGCTTCGTTGATATGCACGTTGCCCTCTTTGACGGCCGCCTGCAGCTCTGTCTTTGCCTCTTTGACGGTCTTGGGGATGGCGGCCTGCAGGGCCTCGACCCGATCTAGGATGCCTTGGACATCCCCCAGTAGCTCCGCCATGAGGGCTTCCCGATGTGTAGTCGGTCCGGCCATTGATGCCCCCTTGGCTATTTGGTCAAAACAGCGAACACGCTATCCAGATTTTCCTGAGCTGACGCCGCTAGGCGCTTGGCCGAAATCTTGGCCGCGATCGCCTGCTTGTCTTCCGGCGTCTTGGCCTCGCGCAGGAGGGCCTTGTAGTCAGTCGTGTCAGAGACGAGTTCACCGATCGTCACGTTCAAGGCGCGCAGGCGCTGGAACAGCTCGGAATACTGGATTGCCGCCGCAGGGCGCAAGGTGAAGGACTTCGTGTCCTGATGGAACGCGATCAGGGGATAGAAGGCATCTTCGACCGTATCGTCCGCCTCAAGCTTGTTGAATACCACGCGGATCTTCTTCGCCGGCACGCCCATCGCGGCCAGGGCCTGGATCGTGGCGATCGTGTCCTTGATCTGCTTTGCTTCCTTGACGGCCGGAATCACAAACAGGTCCATATCTTCATGCGACCCACGGTACTGGCGCATGAGCTTCACGAAATCCTCGACGTTGGACGAGCCAACATCGATGACGGCCGAGTCGATCACCAGCAGCTGCTCTTGCAGGGCACCGAATTGCTTGCCGCGCACGCTATCGCCTTCGCCTTCGCCTTCGTCAGCGTTGATCGACTCTACCGCGATGTATTCCGCGTCCTTGAGACGGGGATACAGCAGGTGCTTTGACACTGTGGACTTGCCGGTGTTGCCGGAAAAATTGATCACTGCAATCTTCATTATTCGCTCCTAGGTAGTGCGTTTCTTGCCGATGATTGGCTTCCGGCGCGTCAGGTATGACTCCCCACCTGGTCGCGCTTGCGACGGTCGAGCGCGTCGTCAAAGCTCGTTGATGTCGGGGCATCGCCTGCCGCGTCGTCGGCCGTTAAATCCTCCGTAGGCGCATCTGCCCGGACCTGCGGATTGCCGTCCGCTGTGGTGGCCCTGACCGCCTTTGGAGGGGTCTCCTTGGTTCCGCCCGCCCGTTGCGCGCGATACCTGTAGAGGGTCTTGCGGAAGGTTTCCAACGTGACGTCTAGTCCACCCGCGTGCAGCGCCGCGACGATTTCCTCATGTCGGACGCCCTGGTCTAGCTTCTCCTCGATCTCTGGCATCACACGGCGCAGCTTTGCCGCTTTTGTGCCGCCAGTGAGTTCAGTGATCGACTGCTTCAGCTTATTGACATCCACATCCATCACCCTCCGTTGTTGACCTTGCAAAGTTTCCTAACTCTGTCCTACTTCTTTCCCACTGTCAACTAGACCTAGCCTATAGCCGTCCTCACTCTGTCCGATTCGTGTCCTTTGGCCTAGCACGCTCCGCGTACTAGGCAGCGTTCGGACGCTTTTTGAGTCCCTGGCGTCCCTTAACGCGTTTAGATATCAGCATTTCCGGTGTTTTGCCCTTAACCGTGGGCTATACACCATACGCAACGCTCCGCGCTGCTAAAGCATTGAAAAACCTACGGTTTTTCAAATAAGCAGAAGAAAAGCGTAAGACAAGCGTCTTACGTATCTTGATTTTTCTCTGATTTTGCTAGGTTATGCCGTAAGACAAACGTAAAACGAAGGCGGGATTTGTGGCATCCATTACCTTTCGGTGCAGCGAACGCGAGAAGATCGAGATAGAGCAGCGAGCTAGCAATGCGGGCCTCAATGTCACCGACTACTCGAAAGCGCGGCTTTTAGGCGCTGATGACAGCCGCGAACTACTGCAGGTGATTGCCGATCGCCTCGAGCATGGCGCAGGTGACGGGATGGGCGCCGGCGGCATGAGCCGGGCAGAGCTTGCCATTCTGGCCGAGCTGCTGCTGATGATGCGGCTCACCGTCAAGCCCGATACCCAGCGCCAGGCGCAGGCCGAGGTTGAACGCCTTGGTTTGGAAGTGTGGAGTTCTGATTCAGTCAATCGAGGATAAGAGATGGACGACAAGCAGAAGGCCCAAGCCGTATTTGCAGCCTTGCTTTTCACCCCGGCCGCAGCCTGGTTCATCACCGCCAAAGCTGTCTACGGCTTCACTCCCCAGGACGTGCGGCAACGCCTGCCCTAGTTGTTCAAAAACACGTTCGAGTTGTGGCCGTTATGGAGCGCCCTGCTGGTTGGGGTCGTGTTGGGTATCGTGATCGCCGTGCTGATCGTGCGTCTCAACCGAACAGTCTTCGCCGGCGCACACTTCGACAAGTTCTATCGCGGCACCAAGCTGACCAGCGCTCGGGAGTTGGCCAGGAGACCACCAACCGCCAGCTGACGCAGATCACCATCGCGGCCGTTCCGGTCCCTGTTGATGCCGAGAACACCCATTTCTCGATCGGCGGGGCGACCGGGACCGGCAAGTCGACAATTTTCAAGGAAATGATGTTCGGCCTCCTGCAGCGCGGCGACCGCATGGTCGTGACCGACCCTGACGGAGAGTTCCTATCCGCGTTCTACCGGCCTGGAAAAGACAAGATCCTCAACCCCTACGACAGTCGCACCGAGGGCTGGAACTTCTTCAACGAGATGCAAGACGACTACGACTTCGAGCGCTATGCCAAGTCGATCATCCAGCCGTCCGACAGCAGCGAGTCGGAGGAATGGAACGACTATGGCCGCATGCTGTTTCGCGAGGTCGCCCGCAAGCTGTTCAACACCAGCCGCCAGCCGACCATGCGAGACGTGTTCGGCTGGACCAACCAGCGCCCCGTTGAGGAGTTGGAGGCCTTCGTGAAGGGAACGGCTGCCCAAGCCCTGTTCACCGGCAACACGCGCGCGACCAGCAGCGTTCGGTTCGTCCTGTCCAATAAGCTGTCGCCTCATCTGAAAATGCCCGATGGTCCGTTCTCCCTGCGCGATTGGCTCGCCGACCCCAATGGCGGCAACCTGTTCATCACCTGGGACGAGAACATGCGCGAGGCGCTGCATCCCATGATCTCGTGCTGGGTAGATACGATTTTTACGTCGGTCTTGGGAATGCCAGTGGATCACAGCCGACGCATCTGGACGTTCCTTGATGAGCTGGAATCGCTCGATCGGTTGCCCACGCTCGGCGATGCCTTGACGAAGGGGCGCAAGAAAGGCCTCAGCGTCGTCACGGGCTACCAGTCCTATACGCAGCTGGTCCGGATCTACGGCGACGAGCTGGCCGAGACCCTGCTTAGCAACCACCGCACCACCGTGGCGATGGCTGTCGGACGCATGGGCGAAAAGACCGCAGACCGGCTATCCAAGGCGCTCGGCGAGCACGAAGTCATGCGACGCAAGCAGGGCACCAGCCGGCGCTGGGGACAGATGGGCACGCGCAGCGAGAATGAGGAGGTCAAGACCGAGCGGGTCGTATCGGTCGCCGAGATCATGGCCTTGCCCAACCTCGAAGGCTTTCTTGCCTTTCCAGGCAATCTGCCGGTGGCCAAGTACAAGACGGAGCCGGTCACCTACACACGCGCCGAACCCGTGCCGGGGATCCTGCGCACTGACCGGGTGTTCTCATGATCGATATCACCGTCATCACGCGCCAGTCGGTCGGCAAAGTCGTGTCCTACTATGCCGACGGCGCCGATGACTACTACGCCAAGGACGGCACGGCGATGCAATGGCAGGGCGAGGGAGCGGCCGCCCTCGGGCTGGAGGGTGAAGTCGACCGCAAACGGTTCGGCGAGCTCCTGGATGGCCGCATCGATGAGCACACTCGCACGCGTCGCATTCCCCGACCGCCGAAGCTGCCCGCAAGGAGCGACTGGCCTACGACCTGACGTTCAGTGCCCCAAAGGGTGTGTCCTTGCAGGCTTTGGTCCACGGAGACCGCCGTATCGTCGAGGCACATGAGCGTGCCGTCGCCGCAGCTGTGCGCGAAGCCGAACATTTGGCGATGGCCAGGTCGACGAACAACAAAAAACCAGCGTCGAACATACGGGAAAACTGGTGGTAGCGAAGTTTCGCCACGAGACCTCGCGTGCGCTCGATCCTGATCTGCATACCCATGCCGTCGTACTGAATCTGACCCAGCGGGCCGATGGCCAGTGGCGCGCGCTCACCAGCGACGGCATCGTCAAATCGCTGCGTCACTTGGGCAACGTCTACAAATCAGAGCTGGCCCGCGAGTTGGAGAAAGCTGGCTTTACGCTTCGCTACGACCGCAACGGTACGTTCGATTTGGCGCACTTCACTGAACATCAAATCCGAGAGTTCAGCGCCCGCAGCCAGCAGATTGAGGCGGCCTTGGCGGCCAAGGGGCTCAACCGCGAGACCGCAACCCATGCCGAGAAGAACCAAGCTGCCCTTTCTACGCGCCAGCGCAAGGTTGAAGTCAACCGTGAAGCGGTCCGGCAGGAGTGGCAGAAGCGCGCGGGCGACCTTGCCATCGACTTTCACAGTCGGCAGTGGGAGGGCGCCGGCCGGGATGACGTCGACGATCGCGCCAAGCGGCTACCACCGAAGGAAATCGAAAAGCCACTTGAGCACCATGCCGACAAGGCCGTCCAGTTCGCGATCAAATCGCTGACAGAGCGCAACGCCATCGTGAAAGAGTCCGCGCTCTTGGAGGTAGCGTTGACACACGGGTTCGGGCGATTGACGACCCGGGGACGTTCGGGGCGCGCTTGATCGGGCTACCCGGTCCGGGCATCTCATTCGTGATCTGCCCGTCTATGTCTCTATGAATCCCGCCGACAAGAAGAAGGGCAACGCAAAGATGGTCCGGCGCTCTCTCGCCAAGAGTGGGTCGCCACGCTGCAAGCCAGTGGTAAGTCGAAAGCCGAGGCGATGCGTCTGGTCGACATGGGGGTGCGTAGCGGGCGTCTTGAGAAGCAGGAACCGCGCTTCACGACCCACATCGCGCAGAAGCGAGAACGGGACATCCTGCAGACGGAACAACGCAATCGGGGCGTGATGCAAAGCCGGATTTCGTCCGAAATCTCGCTTGCTTTCCTGGCCGACAAATCGCTGAACGACGAGCAGCGCCGCGCAGTGCAGCACATTGTGGAAAGCACAAACCGCTTCATAGGCGTCCAGGGATATGCCGGCACTGGCAAGACCCACATGACTAAGGCCGCCAGAGATCTTCTCGAGGCCAACGGCTTTCACGTCATCACTATGGCGCCGTACGGGTCGCAGAAAAAGGCCCTGGAAGAGGCCGGCCTGGAAAGCAGCACGGTGCAAGCATTCCTGCGCGCCAAGGACAAGAAGATCGATGAAAACAGCGTTGTCTTCGTTGACGAGGCGGGCGTTATTCCAGCGCGTCAGATGCTCGAAATCATGAGAACGATCGAGGCGCATGGCGCCCGTGCCGTCTTTCTCGGAGACATCGCCCAAACCAAGGCAATCGAGGCTGGCAAACCATTCGATCAGCTGCAGAAAGCCGGCATGGAGACTGCACGCTTGGTCGAAATTCGCCGGCAACAAGATCCGCAACTTTTGGAAGCCGTCAAGTTGGCTGCTGAGGGGCAGTCAACAAAATCCGTGGCTAATATCCGCCAGATACTGACGGAGAAGGAACCGGATCTGTGATACGCCCAGGGTTCCGTAGACACTCAAGACCCTCGTTGCGCGTAGCGCCGTTCAAACTCTACAGGGGACAGGTCACCAGTTGAACCGTGGCGGCGGTTGGGGTTGTAGAACATCTCGATGTAGTCGAATACCTCGGCGCGTGCGGCGTCCTTGGTGGGATAGATTCGTCGCCTGATCCGCTCGCGTTTGAGCAGGCCGAAGAAGCTCTCCACGGGTGCGTTGTCGTGGCAGTTGCCACGCCGACTCATGCTGCACACCAAGCCATGGGACGCCAGGAAACTCTGCCAGTCATCGCTGGTGTAGACCGACCCTTGGTCTGAGTGAACCAAGCAACCAGCATTGGGTTTGCGCCGCCACACCGCAGACAACAAGGCCTGCACGACCAACTCGGTGTCGGCCCGATCGCGCATCGCCCAGCCGACGACCTGCCTGGAAAACAGATCGATCACCACAGCCAGGTACATCCAGCCTTCGTGCGTGCGGATGAAGGTGAAATCGCTCGCCCAGGCCGTGTCCGGCTCGGTCACGTCGAACTGTCGGTCAAGCAGGTTGGCCGCCGCCTTGCACTGCATCCCTCCATGGAAGCGCGGTTTGCGACCATAGCCCACCTGGGCACGCAATCCCTCGGCGCGCATCAATCGATGCACCCGATGGCGACTGCAACGCTCACCCAGATCGCGTAGATCCTTGGCGATCTTGCGATGCCCATACACACTGCCGCTGGCCAGCCAGTGGTGCTTGATCAGCCCCAGCAGGCGTTCGTCTTCCTTGGCGCGCTCACTGTCCGGCGACTTTAGCCACGCGTAGTATCCAGCCCGGTTCACCCGCAACACCCGGCACATCGCACACACCCTGAACTCCCCGCAGTGGGCTTGCATGAAGGCGTACTTTGCCTTTACCCCTTGGCAAAGTACGCGGCGGCCTTTTTTAGGATGTCGCGCTCCTCGGTCACTCGACGCAACTCTGCCTTCAGCCGCCGAACCTCGGCGCTCTGGTCCACCTCGGCGCGCTGTACCACGCCGGGCTTGCCGAACTTGCGCAGCCAGGCGTACAGGCTGTGCGTCGTGACACCCAGCCGCTCGGCGACGTCTGCCACCTTTGAACCCACGATCCGTCACTTGCCGGACCGCCTCGATCTTGAACTCATCCGTATACCGCTTGCTGCTCATAGACATCTCCGAATCGACTATTTTCCATGGCCATGAGATGTCTAGGAAACCCTGGGCGTATCATTTCTCCGAAAATGGTGGGGAACTATCACTCAGGAGGAGATCGCAACTTTCGACTCGAACCGCTCTCGTAGCCATTCGGCTAGCAGGGTCAGATTGGCCCATGTCCGGACGTTTTCCGACGCTTGAAGTCGAAGTGAGCATGTGAAAGAGCCGTTGGTTCCGACCACCTCAAACAGCGGAATCCACTGTTTTGATGCCATTCGTTGAATCGACGTCTTGGTCACTTCGTTTCTATTGAATATTTCCTCCAATTGGCGTTGGAGAATTAGAAACACCCGCATCTTGGGTCTCCTGTCGTTCTTGTTGTTGCGGCGGTGGATGCAAAGCGCTCTGAGCGGAGTCCGCGAATGCGCCACCGGCTTCTTTGGCAAACGCGTCCGGGGTTCCTTCTATTTTTTTGGGCGGCCGCTCTGCCGCCACGGCCTCATCTGGGGGCTCAGCTGCAGGTGCGCTATTGGATCGCTGGCTTGCGGGCTTGCCTTGTAGAGCAGGCACCTGCAAGCGGGTTGCTGTTGCCAACAGCCGGCCTACATAGCCGTTTCCGAACCCGCGCGTCTGAGAGCCAGTGTTGTAGCAACTCAGGGCGCGCTGTAGCGCTTGTTGGCCTGCGCCAACATCCCTAGCTGCAATGCTGTAGCAACCGGCAATAACCTGTGCCGACGCACGCAAATTCGTGCAACCGTCGAGCAATCCTTCGCCAGTCACCCCAAGCAACTTGAAGTTGCTCGAGTTCACTTGGCCCCAGCCGACATCGAAGTTGTAATTTCGTTCCTCAAGCCAGCGGACTGTTGCGGCCGCCTCCTCATAGGAGGCGGGCTGCCGTGGTAGTCGATAGCCTCGATTGATGCCAATCGCAAACCGATTGTTGGAGGATTCGACAGCCACAAGATATGCCAAGGTCAAGGGCTCAACGTCAGTTGCGCACTGTCTAGCGAGAGCAAGCACGGAACCGGACAATGGTGCCGTGGTTTGCCCCAGCGCAGCCGCCGAACCTGTTGCCATAGTCATTGCTGCGGCGAGAAGGATGAGTCTGCTCTGAATGTTGGTCATACAACGGCGCCCCGTTTGTCTTCGGAATTGCAATTTTAATGACTAATGTCGATAGTATAAGGGAAAAATCTCGTGTCAAGTGAAGCGGGAGAGGACGGACACTCAAAAAAAAGGGGTAAAGGCAACCAACACAAAAGTGCTGGTTTAGAGTTCGTGCCCCTGGATGCGGAAAAGGCCCCACGGGGCAAGCCGCGCTATCGTGACCCCAATAATCCCTTCAATACTTGGGTTGGCAGGGGGAAGCGGCCTGACTGGTTGAGGGACTATTTGCAAAGCGGACGCGACCTGTCGGAATTTGAAATTCCTGTTGAGGAGTGACCATGGGAAACATCGTCAAGCTTGATCAGCATCGCAGACGTAGGCCAGCGCCCTACCCTGCGCCAGAGCCCAAGCCAGCAGACACTGCAACGAGCACGACTGTAACCGGGAAGCGATTGCTGCGCTTCATCGGACGAACAGCATCTGATTTGGTCGCAGGCACATTGTTAGCAATACTTGCCTTGCTGCGGCGCCCTGTACGCTGGGCTGCGCAGTTGTCGATCGTGGCGTTGATCGGAAGTTGTGTGGTCGCTGCGATCAGCCCGAAGCACGAGGCGAAGATCGTCGTGACCATCGGGGCGATCGCACTGGTGCTGTTCTTGATCCATGCAACGATCCAGGGCCTGGCCGGCGCCCTAAGTCGGTTTCACCAACACTGAAAAGGAGCAAGCCATGAAACGATCATTGTCAGTGGCTATTTTCTGTATGGCACAACTTGCGGGCTGCGCTCTTCAGCCAGCCCGCGATCCAGAGGTGGCGCAGCTGCGCCTTGATGTAACCCAGCTCACCAGCCAGGTCGATGACTTAGAGCGTAAAGGCAAACCTGAGACAGCCCCGCCGCCGGCTTGCTATCTCAATGGGCAACCCTACAGCGAAGGCGCTGTCGTGGCAGGACGAATCTGTGGGACCGGCACAATGGTCTACAGAGACGGTCAACGGACGCCACTCCAATGGTTGCCCCATCGCACGAACTAATGGCCACTGCCCCGCGCTTTCTGCCCCGCTTGGCGGGGCTTTTTGTGGCTCAAACATTGCATGGGCCATTTAGGCTGGTCCGTTTCATATGGCCCGTTTAAGCCCACAAAGAATATTAGACCACCCCTGAAATCGGTGGTACGTTTAGGTATACCCAAAAGGGCGCACAGGAGGCCACCTTGTCCGATGTGATTCCTACGATGGCGCGCTCTCCTGCAGAACCCTTCAAGGTTGCTCGGATTTACCAGCGCGTCAGCACTGATGGCCAGGACCTCACTCGACAAGCCGCGATCGTCCAAGAAGCCAAGGCCGCCGGCTTCTACGTCGCTGGCGTCTATCGTGAGAAGGCTTCCGGTGCGCGTGCCGATCGCCCTGAGTTGCTGCGCATGATCGAGGATCTACAGTCGGGAGAAGTGGTCATTGCAGAGAAGATCGATCGGATCAGCCGCTTGCCACTAGTCGAAGCCGAGCGCCTAGTGGCGTCTATCCGCGCGAAGGGTGCGCGCCTCGCCGTTCCGGGCGTCGTCGATTTCTCTGAAGTGGCGGCCGAGGCGAAAGGGGTGGCAAAGGTCGTGCTCGAATCTATGCAGGACATGTTGTTGCGCATCGCCCTGCAGATCGCTCGCGATGACTATGAGGACCGCCGCGAGCGCCAGCGTCAGGGCATTGAGCTGGCGAAGGCCAGAGACAAGTACCGTGGCCGCCCGCCCGATCAGGCCGTACATGCTCGCATCGTCGCGTTGCGCAGTCGTGGGGAGACCATCGCCAACACTGCGCACCTGGCAGGCGCGAGCGTCACCACCGTCAAGCGTGTGTGGGCCGCTCACTGCGCGCAAGGCCACGAGAATGGACGACTAGGCAGGGTCATCAAATAGGGATGGCTCAGGGTCCTCCGGGAACTCGCCAGTGGGCCAGATTGAATTGAGGCAACGCCGACGCCGTAGCCTGTGAGGCGTTATCCGTAGGGGCCTGCCCCTACACCCCGGATTAGTAACCATTGCAGGCTCGCTGGGAGGTGGAAGTAAGATTGACTGTTTTCACCCATGGTTTGGGTGCATTTCGCACGAACCCCTGCCGACCCTCAAGCTGGATGCAAAGCAGCTACGGCACGTCAAGGCACTATGGCGCGACCCGAACACCTGTGTGACCGAGCTAGCCCGAGATTGCGGCGTGTCACGGACAACGATTTTCAAGCATTGCGGCGTGGTGCAGCTGCGCCACGATTGAGAGGACAAACAACATGCCAAAAGCAAACACATCCCCGCCGTCTGGCGTGGAGCGAATCCTGCGGCCTGAGCCTCATCTTGCGCGGCTCAACGCTTTTTGAAGGGGATGCCCTGACAGTACTGCGCCGCCTGCCATCCGGGTCTGTGCGCTGTGTAGTCACTTCGCCGCCCTATTGGGGGCTGCGTGACTACGGGATCGAAGAGCAAATCGGCCTTGAAGTCACCATGCCCCAATTTCTGCACCGATTGGTGGCCATCTTTGCCGAGGTTAAGCGCGTTTTGACCGATGACGGCACCCTTTGGCTGAATATCGGTGACGGCTACACGAGCGGCAATCGCGGCTATCGCGCACCTGACAAGAAGAACCCCGCCCGTGCGATGGACGTTCGCCCTGACACTCCAGTGGGCTTGAAGCCAAAAGACCTGATGGGTATTCCCTGGCGATTGGCCTTCGCCTTGCAGGATGACGGCTGGTATCTGCGCAGTGACATTGTTTGGAACAAGCCAAATGCGATGCCGGAGAGCGTAAAAGATCGCCCTGCCCGCTCGCATGAGTTCCTTTTCATGTTCACCAAGTCGGAAAAATATTTTTACGACTGGCAGGCAGCTCGAGAGCCAGCAGACGGTGGCGGCCTACGCAATCGCCGCTCAGTCTGGAATGTGAACACCAAGCCCTTTGCCGGTGCCCACTTCGCTACCTTCCCGCCCGAATTGATCCGGCCTTGCATCCACGCATCGACCGAACCCGGGGATTACGTGCTCGATCCGTTCTTTGGTTCTGGAACCGTGGGCCTCGTATGCCAGGACGAAAACCGGCAGTACGTGGGAATTGAACTCAACCCTGAATATGTGACCTTGGCGGCTGGTCGCCTGCAAGGGCAGAACAGCAACGTGATAAAGATCGCCGCCGCATGACGACCCCCAATAAGATCAATTTCCCGCCGCCTAAGCTGCAAATCGACTTCGCCTTTGCTCTCAAACGATTCCGCGCTGTTTACCTGCAAAGCGCCTTGCTGGAAACGGTGCGCGACATGGACATTGCCGAGCTTGACAGGCAGCTTAGCAAGTACGTTCCCCGGCAGACTTGGCGACCCTCGCGCAGTACGGCCTACGGGCCGAACTGCTGTTTGCCGTGCCGGCCGTACTGGAAGCGAATCCCCACCTGCTGGGCTATTACCGGCTGCTGATGGGCTACAGTCAGAAAGAGTTTTACGGGCGTGACAAGGGTTTTGGCGTTGGCTGCTTCAAGTCGATGGAGGAAAAAGGCAAAGCCGGTAAGGCGGCAGTGGCCGACCTGCACGATTTGTGTGTCGCTTTTTGCGCCGCGGCATCGGCGTTGCTGGCCGGAGTCGGCCCGCTGCGTGTCAGCCGGGAATTGCTGGATGACTTGACCCTGCTAACCGTTGGCCCGCAGCTACGCGGCGGAGCCAACAACCAGCGCGGCGCCGATGGCATCGTGCTGGTGTTCGAGATCATCCGGGAGATTGTCGCCCATGCGGCCGCCGAAGTACGGGAAAGCGCCATCGAAGTGAACAGCGCTACGGGCCGCCCTGTTCTGATCGAGTTTGCCCCCGACCCGGACATCATCATTCGGGAGGAAATGGAGCACCAGCATTACCGCAACGTGGTTGCCATCGAAGTCAAGAGCGGCACTGACGTTTCCAACATCCACAACCGCATCGGCGAGGCCGAAAAAGCCACCAAAAGGCACGACAGCGCGGCTTTACCGAGTGCTGGACTGTGGTCAATGTCGGGCGGCTGGATATGGTGAAGGCCCGTAGCGAATCGCCATCGACCGACCGTTTCTATTCGCTGACCGCGCTTTCTCTCAGGGCCGGCGACGAATACGACGACTTTCGGCGGCGGGTTCTATCGCTAACGGCGATTCCAGCCCGCCCTGCTAATCCATGATGAGGGTCGGTAGGGATTCGTGTAAGAAATCTTTACTAATAGCGAGTTAGCTCACTTTTGGCTGTTTTTTACATGAATCCCTGCCGACCCTCTAATCCTCGCCACTGCGCGCTCCGCTTGCAGAAGCCAAAGCCACGCCGCGTCTCGCGCGCCGTTTTTTCGACCAGCGCCGCGAAGACTAGCGTGAGGGAAGGTTTTATACGAATCCCTGCCGACCCTCAGTGCCATTTGTACACCTTGGTGACGACCAGGCCGGCGTCGCCGGCGAGATCCATGACCAAGGATTGGCGACAGCCCGGCGGCTGGCCAGGCCGAGGCATGTCGCCGACGCCCTGGCCGGGGTTCAGCCGACATACGTGTAAAAATGACTCGCAGAATCCGATTTCTTTTTTGAAGACATGAGGTTACCGGATAAAAGGGCGCTTCCATCGGCTCATCCACTACCTCGTCCTTGTTGAGGTTCGGCACGCTGCAACTGTCTTGGTCACACATACAGCTGCCCGTGTCCGCGATCGCGTCACCAACGCCGCCGGCGGCGGCGACGACCAGGTGCCCGCTCCGGGGTGTAGGGGAACCCCCTACGGACAACGCTTCACCCGCGCACGCGCGGCTTCAGCGCCGAGGACAACGCTCCCGCCGCCGGCAGGGAGCCGCCCTCCCCCTCCCCTGCAAACCCGCTTTTGATGGCACCGCCGCCAGGCCGTCCCCGGCTTGTCCACGGCCGGCGCGCAGCGCCGCCCTGGGGCCCGGAGACCTCCGTATCGGAGGGTCCTGGGGAAGCGGTGGGCAAGCTGGGGGCGGGCGTCCTCGCACCCGCCACGCAAGACAGTTGCAGCGCTGGCGCGCCACACGTTCCGCGCTCGCGCGCAAGACAGTTTCAGCGTGCCGATCGCACGCCGGCCAGTGCGGCCGCCCTGCCCTGCAGAACGGCCACCAGCTCGATCACCGAGGCGATCACCAGCGGCGGCCGCACACTACATACAGCCGAGCAAATGGACGCTGGCACCAAATAAACTGGACTAAACTATCAGTCAAACTGGACGGCGACGTTGGTATCAAAAGCGGTCAGCAGGGGAGTGATGTGGCTGCCCTGCCGACCCTCGTTTTGGTTTTGAATATAAAATTCAATCCGCTGATTTCAGTCGTCGCGATACTTGGCGCACGCGCCGCATTCATCACTATTGTTTTCTTCCACAGCTTCCTTGATGTAGTCTGTCATCTCGCGACGGGATTCAAATTTCCCATCTAGCGATCCTGCGCTAAACTCGGTGTTGCCCAATTTGTAGGCGGCCTCGATGTCTCCGGTGCCTTCCAGTACTTCATCGTGAATCTCGCATTTCTTCAAGGTCCTCGCTCGAATGGCGAGCCATGTTGCGAATGCAATCTTTGAGTCATGTTCTTCCATCATGCGTTTAGCGCCGCCCATGTTTATTCCCTTATATCTAGTTATCTAGTTGACCCTGTTGAGTTCCGCCATTTTCGGTTTCTAGCCCAGGGCGGTCTGATGGTGACACAGTATTGACCTAAGAAAGCACCACTGTTTGCCCGGTGACGAAGTGGGTAATCCCCCACTTCTAGCGGTCGCCAGAAGTGGAGCTAAGCGGCCATCGCCAACTTCATGGCAGGCGTGATGCCGCCGAGCGCCATATTCGGACGCTCGTGGTTGTACGTCCATAGCCAGCGGGTGGCTTTGTCCTGCACCTGGTCGATGGTGTCGAACAGGGTTTGGGCGAGCCAGGCGTAGCGGATGGTGCGGTTGTAGCGTTCAACGTAGGCGTTCTGCTGTGGCTTGCCCGGCTGGATGTGCTCGACCCGGATACCATGCCGCTGCGCCCAGGACAGCAACGCGCCACTGATGTATTCAGGGCCGTTGTCGCAGCGGATCACGGCGGGCTTGCCGCGCCACTCGATGATCTGCTCCAGCGATCGGATCACACGGGCTGACGGCAGCGACAGATCCACCTCGATCCCCAGCCCCTCGCGATTGAAGTCGTCGAGCACATTGAACAGCCGGAAGCTGCGGCCGTCGGCCAACTGGTCGTGCATGAAGTCCATCGACCAGACCTGGTTGATAGCCTCCGGCACCGCCAGAGGCTCGGGCCGCTCACGCACCAGCCGCTTCCTCGGCTTGATCCGCAGGTTCAACTCCAGCTCGCGGTAGATCCGGTAGACCCGCTTGTGATTCCAGCCAAAGCCCTTCACGTTGCGCAGGTACAGGTAGCACAGGCCAAAGCCCCAGTCGCGATGGGCGGTCGTCAGGCGGACCAGCCAGTCGGCGATCCGGGCGTTCTGCTCGCTGGCCTTGGCCTGGTAGCGGAAGCAGGTCTCGCTCACCGCGAAGGCCTGGCAGGCGTGGCGGATGTTCGTACGCCCGCTCGTGACTGCCGATTGGGCCATCTCGCGTCGCTGAGATGGCCTCACCATTTTTTTGCGAGCGCTTCCTTCAGCAGGTCGGTACTGAGCTGCGCCTCGGCGTACATCTTCTTGAGCCGGCGGTTCTCCTCCTCCAGCTCCTTCATGCGCGCGACCATGGACACGTCCATGCCGCCGAACTTGCTGCGCCACTTGTAGAACGTGGCCGAGCTGATGCCGTGCTCGCGGCACAGCTCCGGCACGGGCGCACCGGCCTGGGCCTGCTTGAGCACGGCGATGATCTGGCTGTCGGTAAAGCGGGACTTCTTCATGGAACCTCCTCGGGAAAGGGGACGAGAAAATTCCACTTCTGGCGTCTGCTAATGGGCGGGGGATTACCACGCATCTCGGCGATATAAACAACCCTCAGGGTGCTGATGATCGCATCCGACGACTCCACTCTGCTAAAAATACTGATGAGAGAAAATGCCGCCGCGCTGATGGTCTCCATGCGCATCGGCAGGTCTTAATACTCCTGCCAACCATCTTTTTGTTAAGCACGTCACTGTCCTGCAGAATCGAATATTCGCTCTAAGACAGGCTTTTTCTTTTAAGTGCCTGTCTACTGATGCCGAAAAGCTAAAATGCTTGATGTCAATACGATTTAACTTCCTCATTAGTGAAAATGCAATGCCAAGGCAATAATTCCCATGCAAATTATGTTATTTAAATCCGAGCAGGTCCTGAAAAAGAATTCATCAGTTTTTTTTTGCGACGAGCGCACAAGGGTGCCGGAAAAATAATGATTTAATTTGATGCGCCATGAGTCTTTATAGCTCTTTTGAATGAGGTTAAGCAAATTTTTCAAATTATACAGCCAAGTAGTCAGGGGGATAGGGCAATCAACAGGAGTCAATCTTGATGAAAACAATTGGTGTAAGTAAGTCTCATGATCTTAGCCAATTTCCTGAAGGAGATTTAAAGCCAAAAATTTCCATTCCAGTGGGGCGCCATAGCGAAATTCCAAAGGGTGCGGCATTGAGCGCTGAACTAAGGGGCTCCGCTCTCTCGAGCGTAAGCCATCTAAAATTCAAAATTCTAGCAGCGATCTTCAGGCGGTCAATAAAATGATTGCCGAGCATCGCTCGAACGACGTTGGAAAAGGTCAGTTTCTTCTCCCCACCCAAAGCCTAGGGTCTGCAGAGCGTGTAGATTCGCAAAACTATCATTCACGGAATGAATCGGGGAAAGCGCCTTTCTTTTTTAGCGAATTTGCTACTGAGAAGCCATCTTTGCAATCAGTGAAAAGCCTCTCGCAGGGAAAGCAGGACTATTATGCAGTTAGACATGTGGGAAAGCGTGGTCGAGATTTATTCACCGATGAACCAATCGAGGGCGAAAATAGCAAACTCGGCAGACTAAAAACCAGCCCGCTGTTAAGTACTCAGAGTCAGGGAACACGTGCTATTCGAGCTTTCGCGGCTACAGCGACAATCGATAAATCTCGTGGAGAATACGTCGCACGTCTGCATCGCCATGTAGTTGAGGCTTTGGGCGATGAAGGCGGTGTGGTTCATTTGCTAAGGCCGACGCGCGATCACTACGCCGAAGATAGTACATTAAACTTCTTTACGTTTTGCGAACAAACAGAGCTAGCCAGTTCCCTGAACTCCTTAGAAGCTAGTTCAGCTAAGGAGAAGGGCAGAAAACCCATTGTATTTACAGATCACAAGTCCCTCGTGGGTCTCTCAAGAACCTCGCGCACAGAAGCGAGTCCGATCGGCCGTTTGGTACAGCAGCCTTACTTCGTTACATCCGACCTGAAACGCGGCGATAAAGTTGTCATTACCGATGACCACATTCAGGCAGGTGGATCTATGCTGGCAATGGAAGCAGCAGCGAAGGAGGCAGGTGTGGACGTGCTTGCTCTTGCAACGCTGAGCGCTCATCCATTTTCACCGCAACTTACCATGTCCTCCGAGGTTAGCGCTTTTTTAGACGAAACCCTAGCAGCTTGGGATCCTCAAGCAAAGGTTACTGAGCGCCTTGCCGCAATCGGAATGCCGCGTGAGAAGTTAACTAATAGTGAAGCGATGATTTTAATCGCCTACGCAATAGATCCGGCGAGCGATTCGGCAATCTCAAGATTCGAGTCAATTCAAAATAACTTGTTCGAAAGAGCCCATCTCCACAATGTAGGGATAGATCCGGACGCGCCAGATACGCTTGAGAAAATGCAAAAGCTACGTTCCATGCAAGAGATGGCAGGGACGGATTCTGCGCGTCACTTCATAGATGATGCGAAAGTTCTCGAAGGTGAGCATGATTCGCTTATCCCTATTTTGAAAATGAAACCTGCTTCACCTGATGAAATCGTGAAAGAGCTCGATCAAGTTAGTTTGGCGAGCCGTTCCTCAATCCAAGCTTCTGAGGTAAAACAGGTTGTCGTATTGGATTGGGACGACTGTCTGCGTGACGAGAAAGGATTGAATTATAAGCTTATGCATAACGCATTGGCTATCGCAGCAAGGGAGCATGCGTCCACGTTGCCTGAGCTCGGAGATGCCGTAGCGGTCCTGCACAGCAAGTTGAACGATGCAGGGCCGGTCGACGATGAAGCGCCATTGCTGATGAAAAATCAAAAAGACTTTTCATCTTACTTGATGGGTAGGCCAAGCATATATAAGCGCCACATAATTGAAGATTTTGTTCGGAAAATGCTCCCAGGAATTTCTGAGCATAAAGCAGCGTCGATAAATAATGCCGTATACTCCAACTTTGTCCGCGAATATAAAAGGCTAGTAAAGCCGGAAATTTCGAAAAAAATTATAGCAGAGATGTTCCGTTCCCGGATATTGAGCTTTCCCTGCTTCCTGGCGCAAAAGAAATTCTGGAGAAATCACGCAATGCGAATTCTCGCGTCATATTGATCAGTAACCGCGGCCATGGCGATTTGGAAAACGAGATCAATCATCTTGGCATGATGCACTACTTTGACGTGGTGTCCGGCGCGGAAGAAGTCACCCTTGAAAAGTCGCATTTCCCCCTTCTCAAATGCCTGAAGATTTGCAGAAGCGACTTATCAATTCATTGAATGGCAGTGACGAAGAAGCACTACGGGCTACTCTTTCAGAGACAGCAATTTACGCCCATCCGGATTCAACGGCCATTGGACGAATCGACAAAAACCCGATTCAACGAGATTGGCAGAGAGCCTTGAGCGGCTTTCGGTTCAACCTAATGTGCCGATAACCTCTTACGGCGATCAACCCTCCGATATCAAGCAATTAAAGAATGTTGCGGAGCCAAAGAGCCGTGTACTCAAGGGGTGATCGTCAACGCGCAGCGTGACGACGTGGGCAGGGAAATTGATGTCGACGGAGTGCCAACCCGTGTTGTCTCTAAAATTACGGAGCTTTAGTTGGGCAGGGGCTCAAACAATCGTAACGTCGCTAACCATTGAATGGTGAAGACGTTTCTCTAGCAAGACATATGGCCAAATAGCGCATGCCCCCATCTCCAGTGCCGGGGATGGGGGCATATCGGCGTCCCACCGATAAAGGCCATTGCTGCGCGCCCTGCAGGCGCTACCGCTGACCAGCAGTGCTTTGCGGGTTGCATCCGCTTTGCCTGCTTGCGCTGACTTTTGCCAATTCACAACCGTCCAGCCTAAATGACGCCACCGTCCAGTTTGACTGATAGCTTCGTCCAGTTTATTTGGTGCCAGCGTCCACTTGCTTGGTTATATGTATCAAGGCAAGCGGAGCGCGCAGGCCGCGTGCGGCCGAAGGCGTGAGACAGGGTTGGCAGGGATTCGTGCAAAAACAGCAAAAAGTGGGATAACTTGCTGTTAGTAAAGAATTTTTTCGCAGATTCCTGCCGGCCCTCAATCTCAGCAGCGTGTACTGCCGAATAGTCCTTGCGTGCTCTGCTGGGTAATCCCCCGCCCATTAGCAGACGCCAGAAGTGGAATTTTCTCGCCCCCTTTCCCGAGGAGGTTCCATGAAGAAGTCCCGCTTTACCGACAGCCAGATCATCGCCGTGCTCAAGCAGGCCCAGGCCGGTGCGCCCGTGCCGGAGCTGTGCCGCGAGCACGGCATCAGCTCGGCCACGTTCTACAAGTGGCGCAGCAAGTTCGGCGGCATGGACGTGTCCATGGTCGCGCGCATGAAGGAGCTGGAGGAGGAGAACCGCCGGCTCAAGAAGATGTACGCCGAGGCGCAGCTCAGTACCGACCTGCTGAAGGAAGCGCTCGCAAAAAATGGTGAGGCCATCTCAGCGACGCGAGATGGCCCAATCGGCAGTCACGAGCGGGCGTACGAACATCCGCCACGCCTGCCAGGCCTTCGCGGTGAGCGAGACCTGCTTCCGCTACCAGGCCAAGGCCAGCGAGCAGAACGCCCGGATCGCCGACTGGCTGGTCCGCCTGACGACCGCCCATCGCGACTGGGGCTTTGGCCTGTGCTACCTGTACCTGCGCAACGTGAAGGGCTTTGGCTGGAATCACAAGCGGGTCTACCGGATCTACCGCGAGCTGGAGTTGAACCTGCGGATCAAGCCGAGGAAGCGGCTGGTGCGTGAGCGGCCCGAGCCTCTGGCGGTGCCGGAGGCTATCAACCAGGTCTGGTCGATGGACTTCATGCACGACCAGTTGGCCGACGGCCGCAGCTTCCGGCTGTTCAATGTGCTCGACGACTTCAATCGCGAGGGGCTGGGGATCGAGGTGGATCTGTCGCTGCCGTCAGCCCGTGTGATCCGATCGCTGGAGCAGATCATCGAGTGGCGCGGCAAGCCCGCCGTGATCCGCTGCGACAACGGCCCTGAATACATCAGTGGCGCGTTGCTGTCCTGGGCGCAGCGGCATGGTATCCGGGTCGAGCACATCCAGCCGGGCAAGCCACAGCAGAACGCCTACGTTGAACGCTACAACCGCACCATCCGCTACGCCTGGCTCGCCCAAACCCTGTTCGACACCATCGACCAGGTGCAGGACAAAGCCACCCGCTGGCTATGGACGTACAACCACGAGCGTCCGAATATGGCGCTCGGCGGCATCACGCCTGCCATGAAGTTGGCGATGGCCGCTTAGCTCCACTTCTGGCGACCGCTAGAAGTGGGGGATTACCCTGTTGGCCAGCGCCGGCGTCGTTGAAATTCTGCGCGTGAAGCATGCCGCGCAGCAGATACCGTGAGGAGAAAGGCACCGGCTGCAGCGCCACCTTCTGCCTTGCGAGAAATTGAATAACTTGCACGGCCCCGTCGCATGGGGCATGATCCCGCTCAGATTCAGCAATGTAGACATTCGCCCGTGATCGCTATCGAGCCTAAAGCCCTGCAGGAAGCCGCCGACGCCCACCTAGTGCGCGGCGCGGAAATTCGTGCGGCCGAGGACGGAGAAGGTCTGGTGGTGATCGTCGATCTTGGCGAGGACAGGCGTGTGGTTGGTCTGGCCCGCAATCGGGGCGTCAGGTACTTCCAAAGCTTCGACGGCGCTGCTGCGTTGTTGCTGGAGCGCGGTATCTCGAAATTCGCTGCGAACACAGTGGGCTGGACACCGCGCACTCAACCGAAGTGGATGAAGCACAGAGGACATAACTGTGAAGGTTTAATCGCAGCTGCCTCGATCTGATTGGCGTCGGATCGAGAACGCTAAAAAGCGAAAGCCCCGTTGGCGCGGGGCTTTGGCCAAATCATTTCGGAAGGAAGAACCCTAACCGATACGAGCGTTTGGTACCTCGTATTGTAAGGCTCCCCTCTCCGGAAAGCAAGGGCGTGTGCGCGAAATTCGTGCACCGATCGGAGAGGTATGGGCACGAAAACACAAGCGCAACTCGCGCTATTCAGCATCGATGATGAGGCGCAGACCTATCACGACGCTGGCCGAACCGGCTTCTTCTCGCTGCTGGTCGACCAGCGCGGTGAAAAGCGCCAGTCGTCCCATAAGCTGACCGACATGCCGGCAGTGCTCGGCTTGATCGACAAGGACCGCGACACCTGGATGACGCAGGCAGAGTTCATGCGGCCCAACCGGCGCGTGGTCAATCTGCTGCGCATCGGCCTCCTGTTCGCCGATATCGACACTTACCGTCAGCCGTGGGCAGTGGGACGCACGCCCGAGCAACTGGCCGCGGCCGTCCTTTTTCATTGCGCAGAGGAAGGCCTGCCAACCCCTCACTTATCGTCTACAGCGGCCGAGGCCTACAGGCGAAATGGCTGATGGACGGGACGATTCCAAGACAGGCCCTGCCGCGCTGGAACGCTTGTCAGCGTTACCTAATCGACCGACTGGCCGCGCTTGGCGCAGATCCGCAAGCCAAGGATGCTTCGCGTGTGCTGCGCCTGGTCGACACCGTAAATACCAAGAGCGGCAACATCTGCCGTGTTGTCCACGTCGAATCTGGCCAGGATGGCCATCCGATCCGCTACAACTTCGAGTACCTAGCAGAAGCACTGCTGCCGAAAGCCAGATGGACCATCGAGCAACAACGCCAGGACCGTGCCGATCGCCGCGAACGCCAGCAGCTCAGGCTGCTGCCAGGCGGCAAGTCGGACAATCTGCGCGGCTTCTCCGGGCGGCAGCTTGCTTGGGACCGCCTTGAGGATCTGCGCACGCTGGCCACGCTGCGCGGCGGGGTGCGCGAAGGTGAGCGGATGCAGCACCTGTTCTGGCGGCTGAATTTTCTGCTGCTATCGGGCGCAACACACAGTGGCCAGATGTATCACGAAGCCGCCGCGCTCGCCGGCGAGCTGGACGCGAGATGGAACTACCGCAGCAAAGAGCTGATGACGCTCTACAGCAAGGCCAAAGCCTACGAAGCCGGGGAAAAGGTCACATTGGGCGATAAAGAATTCGCCCCGCTCTACACCCCGAAAAACGACACCCTCATCAACCTCTTTCAGATCACCTCCGACGAGCAGGCGCAGCTGCGCACCATCATTGGTGCAGGCATGGCCAAGGAACGCGATCGCAAGCGCCATGAGGCCAAGCGGCGCGCAGCTGGCGCGGTAGACCGCGAAACCTACCTGGATGCGGCCCAGGCCAAGCGGAAGCAGGCCCAGGCGCTGAAGGCGGAAGGCTTATCTGTTCGCGTTATTGCTCAGCGTATGGGCGTATCTGTCGGCGCCGTTGCGGGCTATCTGAAAGCCCCCAAGAGCGTTCAAGGTCCGTCCGTATTACAGCTGACCAATCCAGCATGAGCGCCGGTATCGCCGGCACTGCTGATGGCGCTCAGTGTGGTGTTCAAGGTCCGTCCGTATTACTAATGGCGGAGCCTCGCGGCCGGGATCTGCGCGCATGATTCTTGGTGTATTCGGTTTGTTTCTTGCGCTCCCTGCCGCCTCGGCCGCAGGCCGAGTAGCCCCGTGATTTAAATATCACGAGTAGCCCGCAAGTCCGGTGCGTCAACGCGCAGCGTTGTCCACGGGGCGCGCAGGCCGCGCAGCGGCTGGAGAGGGTTGGGGGTCTGGGGGAAGGGACCCGAACTTCTGGTTCGAGAAGGATTCTTCCGTGAGACCGCGCAAGTCGTTTCCGCCGGCACTATTGACTGAGCTGCAGACCATGCCTGTGCCTACGGCGCTTGATCTTCTTGGGCTCTATTGGAAGCAAGATCCAGATTTTCAGCCGTTGAAGGACAAGGCCACCAGACGCTTGTACGTTTCGCTTGGAAACGGCGTGGTCGAGCTGCTGGCCACCGGACCGAAATGGTTTGACACACGCGCTGACAAAGGTGGAGGCGGTGCGATCGACCTGGCCATGTACCTGATGCGTTTGGATTTCGTATCTGCCGTAAAGCAACTGGATCTTGCCAAGGGCAATCCGGATCGATCTTGAATGATCGCTACCTTGTGGCTCAGTGGGCAGGCTCCACGTGGAGCAATCAAGGGCTGAGCGCCGCGACCCGCTGTATGCGCTGAATCTGTCTTGCCGGGTGCAGCATGCCGCCAACCCGAACCCCTAGACAAAGCAAAGCCCGAGACGCGGCAACGTCTCGGGCTTCATCGGCATGTCCACCAAACTGCAGGAGTGGTTGGATTGCTAGCCCGAATTATAGCGCCAACCCTGCTCGATGCCAAGGTGAAATGCTTGTTGTATGTTGTAGTATGTAGTATCATACACACTACTACAACAGCGGAGATTTTTCGTGGCCATCACCAAGGATCAAATCTGGAAAATTGCCGATCAGCTCGACGTCGATGGCGTGAAACCCACCCTCAGCGCGGTTCGCAAGAAGCTTGGCAGCGGCAGCTACACCACCATCCAGGACGCAATGAATGAGTGGAAGCAACGGAAGCTGCAGAAGACTCAGCCTGTCGTTGAGCCGCCGCCACCGGATGTTGTTGAGGCTGTCGGCGTGCTGGCTGCGGAAATTTGGACCGTTGCTCGAACTGCGGCCGAACGTGCCTTGGCCGGCGATCGGGAGAAGCTGGCCGAGGAATTCACCGCCCTGCAGGAACAGGTACGGGAATCGCTCGAAGTCGCGGACCAGTTGAACGAGGAAGCCGAGCTGTTACGGCAGCAGGTGGCCGAGGGCGACGCCGCGAAGGTAGAGCGCGATCAGATCACGGCAGAACACCAGGCGTTCAAGATCCGCACCGCTCAAGAGATCAACCGTGCTTCTGAGAAAGCGGCTGCCAAGGACAGCGAGGCGATTGAGGCGCGCAAGAGTGAACGCATCGCCCTGGAGCAAGCCGCACGTTTGCAGGGCCAGGTAGAGGCGTTGGAAACGCAGCTGGCCCAACTGACGGCAGCCATCGGTAGCCGGGTCACCGGCTCGAAGGCCTGACGGGAGACCATCATGTCTTGGTCGCAACTGTTTGCTCTGTTCGTTGGGCTGGCGATCCTCGCTGCGCTGGCCGTTGTCAGCGCCCTGCGGCCGAAGGCACGCGAGCGGCGGCATCGTCGCCGCCAGGATCAGGCGAGGCGGGTCTTGGCCAAGATCAACACGATCCCGCTGATGCCCCAACGTCTGGCTTACCTGCGCAAGATTGATCCCCTCACCTTCGAGGAACTGCTGCTGGAGACCTTCGAGCGGCGCGGCTACCGCGTCGAGCGAAATACGCATTACACCGGCGACGGTGGCGTCGACGGTGCGGTGTACCTCAACGGCACGCGGTATCTCCTGCAGGCCAAGCGTTACCGCAAGCACATCAACCGCGCTCATATCCTCGCGTTCGCCGAGCTGCTGGAAGCCCGCGGAAGCCGTGGGATCTTCATTCACACCGGCCGCACAGGTGCCGGCGCCCGCGAGCTGGCCACCGCCAATCCGCACCTCACCATCATCAGCGGCCAACGGCTGCTGGACTTTCTCAACTCGGGCCGTCTCGATCGGGAGAATGCCAATGCACACCGCACGATGGGAAACTGACACGCGCTGGTACGAGGCTGTAATGACCGGTAATCCCCCACTTTTAGCGGTCGCCAGAAGTGGAGCTAAGCGGCCATCGCCAACTTCATGGCAGGCGTGATGCCGCCGAGCGCCATATTCGGACGCTCGTGGTTGTACGTCCATAGCCAGCGGGTGGCTTTGTCCTGCACCTGGTCGATGGTGTCGAACAGGGTTTGGGCGAGCCAGGCGTAGCGGATGGTGCGGTTGTAGCGTTCAACGTAGGCGTTCTGCTGTGGCTTGCCCGGCTGGATGTGCTCGACCCGGATGCCATGCCGCTGCGCCCAGGACAGCAACGCGCCACTGATGTATTCAGGGCCGTTGTCGCAGCGGATCACGGCGGGCTTGCCGCGCCACTCGATGATCTGCTCCAGCGATCGGATCACCCGGGCTGACGGCAGCGACAGGTCGACCTCGATCCCCAGCTCGCGATTGAAGTCGTCGAGCACGTTGAACAGCCTGAAGCTGCGGCCGTCGGCCAGCTGGTCGTGCATGAAGTCCATCGACCAGACTTGGTTGATCGTCTCCGGCACCGCCAGTGGCTGCGGCCGCTCACGCACCAGCCGCTTCTTCGGCTTGATCCGCAGGTTCAACTCCAACTCGCGGTAGATCCGGTAGATCCGCTTGTGGTTCCAACCAAAGCCCTTCACGTTGCGCAGGTACAGCTAGCACAGGCCAAAGCCCCAGTCGCGATGGGCGGTCGTCAACCGGATCAGCCAGTCGGCGATCCGGGCGTTCTGCTCGCTGGCCTTGGCCTGGTAGCGGAAGCAGGTCTGGCTCACCGCGAAGGTCTGGCAGGCGTGGCGGATGTTCGTGCGCCCGCTCGTGACCGCCGATTGGGCCATCTCGCGTCGCCGAGATGGCCTCACCATTTTTTTGCGAGCGCTTCCTTCAGCAGGTCGGTACTGAGCTGCGCCTCGGCGTACATCTTCTTGAGCCGGCGGTTCTCCTCCTCCAGCTCCTTCATGCGCGCGACCATGGACACGTCCATGCCGCCGAACTTGCTGCGCCACTTGTAGAACGTGGCCGAGCTGATGCCGTGCTCGCGGCACAGCTCCGGCACGGGCGCACCGGCCTGGGCCTGCTTGAGCACGGCGATGATCTGGCTGTCGGTAAAGCGGGACTTCTTCATGGAACCTCCTCGAGAAAGGATACGAGAAAATTCCACTTCTGGCGTCTGCTAATGGGCGGGGGATTACCGCGGCGACAACGGCGAGCCGGTCATCACCATCATGCAGCCGACCGAAGACTGACCCCTTTTTTGCCACATGGTGTGCAATCGTATTGCACACCATCGGCCGAAACGTTGAGGAACTGACGATGGACCAGGCCAAGACCGCCGCCGACAACGTGCGCGCCCTGATCGCCGATCACCGCCGCCATGAGCGCGCCTGTCGGGTGCATGCAGCGCGCTTGCGCCGCGAAGCCCAGCAGCTGCGCGAGCTGCCCGCCGGAGGCGCACGCAGCCTGTTCCGCGCCCATGAGCTGGCACGCAAAGCGATCGCACTGACCGAACAAGCCGACTCCGACAGCGCCGCCGCTGCGCTGTTGGCCACCACCCCCAGCACTGACCAGGACACCACCATGCATAAGCTACCTAACCGGGGATGTAAGCCGGAACCCCAGAAAATTCCGTCACCCGTCACCCCTCACCCCTCACCCCTCACCCCTCACCCCAATTCCAACCCCGCCACGAGCGCATCCAGATCGATCAAGTTGAGGGTCGGCAGGGATTCGTGTAAAAAGCAGCAAAAAGTGAGCTAACTTGCTGTCAGAAAAGAAATTTTTCACAACTTCCTGCCGGCCCTCCAGATGGGTTCAGGATCGCCTTCATGTCTGCGCCCCGCCCGATCGTCGAGGTTGCCAGGATCTCCCGAAGTTGTGTGCTGCCATGCGGATTCGGCAAGGAGTGGAGGGACCAGAGACCTTTAGTCTTGAGGCGACCATCTTTTCTATAAAAAGGTATGCCCGATGGATCCCATTCGTCCGCGCGCGCCAAGTCCTGCCCACGAACTTCTGGCCGAACCCCAGCCGGATAGGGTTCAGCCGCAGCCGACTGCAGATCGTGGGGGTCTCCGCCTGCTGGCAGCCCCTGGATGGCTTGCCCGCTCGACGGACGATGTCCAGGACCCGTCTCCCGTCTCCCCCTGCACCCTTGCCTGCGTTCTCAGCGGGCAGTTTCAGAGATCTGCTCCGTCAGTTCGATCCGTCGCTTCTTGATACATCGCTTTTTGATTCGATGTCTGCCTTCGGCGCGCCTCATACAGAGGCTGCCTCAGGAGAGGGGGATGAGGTGCAATCGGGTCTGCGTGCAGCCGATGACCCGCAAGCCACCGTGCAGGTCGCTGTGACGGCCGCGCGACCGCCGCGCGCCAAGCCGGCGCCGCGACGGCGTGCTGCGCACACCTCTGACGCTTCGCCGGCCGGGCAGGTCGATCTATGCACGCTCGGCTACAGCCAGCAGCAGCAAGAGAAGATCAAACTGAAGGCTCGTCCGATAGTAGCACAGCACCACGAGGCACTGATCGGCCATGGGTTTACACGTGCGCACATCGTTGCGCTCAGCCAACACCCGGCAGCCTTAGGGACCGTCGCTGTCAAGTACCAGGCCATGATCGCGGCGTTGCCGGAGGCGACACACGAAGACATCGTTGGCGTCGGCAAACAGTGGTCCGGCGCACGCGCCCTGGAAGCATTGCTCACGGTGTCGGGAGAGTTGAGAGGTCCACCGTTACAGTTGGACACAGGTCAACTTCTCAAGATTGCAAAACGTGGCGGCGTGACTGCGGTGGAGGCAGTGCATGCATGGCGCAATGCACTGACGGGCGTTCCCCTGAACCTGACCCCGGACCAGGTGGTGGCCATCGCCAGCAATATTGGCGGCAAGCAGGCGCTGGAGACGGTGCAGCTGCTGTTGCCGGTGCTGTGCGAGCAACATGGCCTGACCCCGGACCAGGTGGTGGCCATCGCCAGCAATGGCGGTGGCAAGCAGGCGCTGGAGACGGTGCAGCGGCTGTTGCCGGTGCTGTGCAAGGACCATGGCCTGACCCCGGCGCAGGTGGTGGCCATCGCCAACCACGATGGTGGCAAGCAGGCGCTGGAGACGGTACAGCGGCTGTTGCCGGTGCTGTGCAAGGACCATGGCCTGACCCCGGCGCAGGTGGTGGCCATCGCCAGCAATGGTGGAGGCAAGCAGGCGCTGGAGACGGTGGAACAGTTGTTGCCGGTGCTGTGCAAGGACCATGGCCTGACCCCGGACCAGGTGGTGGCCATCGCCAACCACGATGGCGGCAAGCCGGCGCTGGAGACGGTGCAGCGGCTGTTGCCGGTGCTGTGCCAGGAGCTTGGCCTGACCCCGGACCAGGTGGTGGCCATCGCCAGTAATATTGGCGGCAAGCAGGCGCTGGAGACGGTGCAGCGGCTGTTGCCGGTGCTGTGCGAGCAACATGGCCTGACCCCGGACCAGGTGGTGGCCATCGCCAGCAATGGCGGCGGCAAGCAGGCGCTGGAGACGGTGCAGCGGCTGTTGCCGGTGCTGTGCCAGGAGCTTGGCCTGACCCCGGCGCAGGTGGTGGCCATCGCCAGCAATATTGGCGGCAAGCAGGCGCTGGAGACGGTGCAGCGGCTGTTGCCGGTGCTGTGCGAGCAACATGGCCTGACCCCGGACCAGGTGGTGGCCATCGCCAGCCACGATGGTGGCAAGCAGGCGCTGGAAACGGTGGAACGGTTGTTGCCGGTGCTGTGCCAGGAGCTTGGCATGACCCTGGCGCAGGTGGTGGCCATCGCCAGCCACTATGGTGGCAAGCAGGCGCTGGAGGCGGTGCAGCGGCTGTTGCCGGTGCTGTGCCAGGAGCTTGGCCTGACCCCGGACCAGGTGGTGGCCATCGCCAGCAATAATGGCGGCAAGCAGGCGCTGGAGACGGTGCAGCGGCTGTTGCCGGTGCTGTGCGAGCAACATGGCCTGACCCCGGACCAGGTGGTGGCCATCGCCAGCAATGGCGGCAAGCAGGCGCTGGAGACGGTGCAGCGGCTGTTGCCGGTGCTGTGCGAGCAACATGGCCTGACCCCGGACCAGGTGGTGGCCATCGCCAGCCACGATGGTGGCAAGCAGGCGCTGGAAACGGTGGAACGGTTGTTGCCGGTGCTGTGCCAGGAGCTTGGCATGACCCTGGCGCAGGTGGTGGCCATCGCCAGCAATGGCGGCGGCAAGCAGGCGCTGGAAACGGTGGAGCGGTTGTTGCCGGTGCTGTGCCAGGAGCTTGGCATGACCCTGGCGCAGGTGGTGGCCATCGCCAGCCACTATGGTGGCAAGCAGGCGCTGGAGGCGGTGCAGCGGCTGTTGCCGGTGCTGTGCCAGGATCTTGGCCTGACCCCGGACCAGGTGGTGGCCATCGCCAGCAATAATGGCGGCAAGCAGGCGCTGGAGACGGTGCAGCGGCTGTTGCCGGTGCTGTGCGAGCAACATGGCCTGACCCCGGACCAGGTGGTGGCCATCGCCAGCCACGATGGTGGCAAGCAGGCGCTGGAGGCGGTGCAGCGGCTGTTGCCGGTGCTGTGCCAGGACCATGGCCTGAACCCGGACCAGGTGGTGGCCATCGCCAGCAATGGCGGCGGCAGGCAGGCGCTGGAGAGCATTTTTGCCCAGTTATCTCGCCCTGATCAGGCGTTGGCCGCGTTGACCAACGACCACCTCGTCGCCTTGGCCTGCCTCGGCGGGTGTCCTGCGCTGGAGGCAGTGAAAAAGGGATTGCCGCACGCGCTGACCTTGATCAAAAGAACCAGTCGCCGTCTTCCCGAACGCACGTCCCATCGCGTTGCCGACCACGCGCAAGTGGCTCGCGTGCTGGGTTTTTTCCAGTGCCACTCCCACCCAGCGCAAGCATTCGATGAAGCCATGGCGCAGTTCGCGATGAGCCGGCACGGTTTGTTACAACTCTTTCGCAGAGTGGGCGTCACCGAACTCGAGGCGTGCAATGGAACACTCCCCCAGCCTCGCAGCGTTGGCACCGTATTCTCCAGGCATCAGGGGTGAGAACGGCCACACCGTCCCGTGCTTCGGCTCAAACGCCGGACCAGGCGTCGTTGGATGCATTCGCCGATGCGCTGGAGCGTGGGCTGGATGCGCTCAGCCCAATCGACCAGGCAGTCCAGGCGCAAGCAAGTAGCCGCCGCAAACGGTCTCGATCTGAAAGTTCTGTCACCCGCTCCTCCGCACATTACGCTGTCGAGGTGCCCGTTCGCGAACAGCACGCTGCGCTGGATTCGCTTCCCCAGCTGGGGCGCAAAACGCCCGCGTACCAGAATCGGGGGCGGCCTTGCGGACCCCGGTACGCCCATGCATGGGGACCTGGCAGCGTCCAGCACCGTGGCTTGGGAACACGATGCGGCACCCTTCGCAGCAGCGGAAGCGGGTGATTTCCCGGCATTCAACGACGAGGAGATCGCATGGTTGATGGAGCTATTTCCTCAGTGAGGCTCAGTCTGGATTACCTGAGCGTTGCCAGGGATGGGTGTAATAAACCTCTCACTCAATGAGTTAGCTCACTTTTGGCTGTTTTTTTACACGAATCCCTGCCGACCCTCGGAGCCGCACTTCGGCGTCCACCTCGCCGCCCACGTGGGCGACGTGTCAGGCCCTGCCTATTGCACCGTGCGCGGCGTGGCCGCGCTTGATGTCTTCGTGTGCTCGCCGGCAGCGGTGTCGGCCGACCTGGCCGCGCTGGTCGTGGCTGGCGGGTACTACGTGCTGCCCCTGGAAGCGGCCGCACAGTTGGCCGCTGACTTCGCACTGCCCGTGCGCACACCCCCGTGATTGAAGGCGCCTAGCGCGCCCGCAGCGCCTTCCGGTGGCGCCCTGGACGTGCCGGCGCCATGCTTCCCTGCGTGACCACACCGCGCAGCCCCAAACTGCGGGCTGCCCGGCAATGAGGCGATCCCGGGGTTCAGCCGACATACGTGTAAAAATGACTCGCAGAATCCAATTTCTTTTGTGAAAACATGAAGTTGCCAGATAAAACGGCGCTTCCATCGCTCATCCACTACCTCGTCCCTTTCGAGGTTCGGCACGCTGCAACTGTCTTGCGGCGACTGTGCGAGACCAGTGGTCGCAGGGTGGCCTGCAATCGGCAGGCCCGCCCACCCCTGACCGCACAGCTTCCCCGACGCCTGGGGATAGGTGGAGCTATCCCCGACGGCGACGGGCAGCGCTGCGCGCTGGCTGTGGATCAGGCGTGGACGGCCACGTGAGCCCTGTGGCGGCCGCCTGGCGGCGTCCACCCTCCGGGTCGCCGTCCGGCGCCCTGCGCGCCCCTGACGGGGCTTGCCGGCCCTTCCGCGCGATCGTCGGGGCTCGGCAGAGCCGGTCGGCCGCTATCAGCCCTGAACCTGCACCACGTCGCCGGCGCGAGCAAGGGGCTTTCGCGGCATAAACGGTTCCCCCCGCTGCGCGGGTCCCCCCATTTATTCCACGGTCCCCTTGCTCGCGCCGGCGCCGCAGCGCAGGACGGGCCTACCGCGCCCGACCGGCTCCGCCAAGCAGACCCCGCCGAGGATCTTCCTGCGCTCCAGGGCCAGAGGAAGGGTAATCCCCCACTTTTAGCGGTCGCCAGAAGTGGAGCTAAGCGGCCATCGCCAACTTCATGGCAGGCGTGATGCCGCCGAGCGCCATATTCGGACGCTCGTGGTTGTACGTCCATAGCCAGCGGGTGGCTTTGTCCTGCACCTGGTCGATGGTGTCGAACAGGGTTTGGGCGAGCCAGGCGTAGCGGATGGTGCGGTTGTAGCGTTCAACGTAGGCGTTCTGCTGTGGCTTGCCCGGCTGGATGTGCTCGACCCGGATACCATGCCGCTGCGCCCAGGACAGCAACGCGCCACTGATGTATTCAGGGCCGTTGTCGCAGCGGATCACGGCGGGCTTGCCGCGCCACTCGATGATCTGCTCCAGCGATCGGATCACACGGGCTGACGGCAGCGACAGATCCACCTCGATCCCCAGCCCCTCGCGATTGAAGTCGTCGAGCACATTGAACAGCCGGAAGCTGCGGCCGTCGGCCAACTGGTCGTGCATGAAGTCCATCGACCAGACCTGGTTGATAGCCTCCGGCACCGCCAGAGGCTCGGGCCGCTCACGCACCAGCCGCTTCCTCGGCTTGATCCGCAGGTTCAACTCCAGCTCGCGGTAGATCCGGTAGACCCGCTTGTGATTCCAGCCAAAGCCCTTCACGTTGCGCAGGTACAGGTAGCACAGGCCAAAGCCCCAGTCGCGATGGGCGGTCGTCAGGCGGACCAGCCAGTCGGCGATCCGGGCGTTCTGCTCGCTGGCCTTGGCCTGGTAGCGGAAGCAGGTCTCGCTCACCGCGAAGGCCTGGCAGGCGTGGCGGATGTTCGTACGCCCGCTCGTGACTGCCGATTGGGCCATCTCGC
This sequence comes from Xanthomonas phaseoli pv. phaseoli, assembly GCA_022749655.1. Taxonomy (GTDB): domain Bacteria; phylum Pseudomonadota; class Gammaproteobacteria; order Xanthomonadales; family Xanthomonadaceae; genus Xanthomonas; species Xanthomonas phaseoli. The sequence goes on along the minus strand of CP094245.1, from coordinate 5,003 downwards.
GTCGCTGAGATGGCCTCACCATTTTTTTGCGAGCGCTTCCTTCAGCAGGTCGGTACTGAGCTGCGCCTCGGCGTACATCTTCTTGAGCCGGCGGTTCTCCTCCTCCAGCTCCTTCATGCGCGCGACCATGGACACGTCCATGCCGCCGAACTTGCTGCGCCACTTGTAGAACGTGGCCGAGCTGATGCCGTGCTCGCGGCACAGCTCCGGCACGGGCGCACCGGCCTGGGCCTGCTTGAGCACGGCGATGATCTGGCTGTCGGTAAAGCGGGACTTCTTCATGGAACCTCCTCGGGAAAGGGGCGAGAAAATTCCACTTCTGGCGTCTGCTAATGGGCGGGGGATTACCGAAGGAGACGGCCGCTGCGCGCCCGTCGCCTCAATCGCACCGGCTGCGCCGGCGCGAAAAGCCCGCAACCCTCCCTCACCACCTAGCAGGCCCGAAGGGCGAAGCGGTGCGCTGAATCTGTCTTGCGGCGGAGATGAACGGACGCAGAATATCTATTGACAGATGTTGACATGCCTACCCTTTTTGTCCTATTATTGTCCCATCGGAAGACAAAATTAGTCCTAAAACATTCCGATCTGTCCGGGGTCAGTGGCGGCAACCACCCCCGGACGGTCCACCAACTCGCAGGAGAAAACAGCATGCTCGCCAGTCGTTTCGGCCGTAAGTCCCACGGCATCCGCTCCGCCCAACCGCTGACCAACGATGAGATCGCTCGCTTCGCGCCTTCGATCTTCGCCAACGAGGCACACGAAAGCCGCTCGCAGCGCTACACCTACATTCCAACCATCGACGTGCTCGATGGTCTGCGCAAGGAAGGGTTTTCGCCGTTCATGGTCGTGCAGACCCGCACCCGCAACCCCGACAAGCGGGAGCACACCAAGCACATGATCCGCATGCGTCACGCCAACCAGATCCAGGCCGGCGAGGCGAACGAAATCATCCTGCTCAACAGCCATGACGGCAGCTCTTCCTACCAGATGCTGGCCGGGGTTTTCCGTTTCGTGTGCCAGAACGGCATGGTCGTCGGCGATACGGTCGGCGACATCCGTGTGCCCCACAAGGGCGATGTCATCAGCCAGGTCATCGAAGGTGCCTACCAAGTGGTGGACAGCTTTGCGGCCGCCGACGAGCAGCGTGAGGGTATGCAGAGCCTGACGCTGGCAGAAGGCGAGCAGACCGCATTCGCGCGTGCTGCCCTCGCACTGCGCTACGACGACGACACCGCCCCTGCCCCGATCACCGAACAGCAGCTGCTGACCCCGAAGCGCTGGGAGGATCGCAAGCCGGACCTGTGGACGACGTTCAACCGCGTGCAGGAAAACATGGTGCGTGGCGGCTTGCGCGGTCGCAACGCCAAGGGTCGGCCCACCACCACCCGCCCCGTCAATGGCATTGACCAGAGCATTAAGCTCAACCGTGCGCTGTGGGTGCTTGCCGCAGAAATGCGTCGACTGCACCACTAATCCCCTACCCTGCCCCGGCTACGGTCGGGGCAAGCCTCACGGAGTTTCGGTCATGAACACACGCAATCTTTCTCTGCCTGCGGTCGAAGATTTCAAGGCACGTTTCGCCGGCTACATCGGCGCAGGCCTTGCACGTATTTCCCGTCAGTGGAAGTCGGCGGAGGCCATCGAATTGGCAACCCGCCATAGCCAATTCGCCATCGTGGCGTTGCAGGCAAATTGCTTGGATGCGGTAAGCGCATCGCTCGCGGAAGCTGCAGCTACCGGCATTCGCGGCGACGAGCGCGATAACCCGTTCAAGGAGTTGCGCCGCGATTTTGAGGGCGAAGCCAAATCGCTGAACCTTCATTTCGACGAATGGTCAGCAGAGGCGGAAACCTTGGCGCAGGCTCATGGCATCACCTATGAGCCGGACGCTGAAGAAATTCCCGACGACGACACGACCTGGCGGGAAGCGTTGCAAGATTCAACCAGGGGTGCTGGTCGGAAAAGCGGGCGAGAGATGGAGGCCATTCCTGAGAGCGTGTGCAGAATTTTGTGTAACCGTGGTTTGGGTTACCGCTGAGGAAGTCGCCCCTCGAACTGGATCGTAAAGCGGTTCAGCGCAGCCTTCCAGTCGCGGATCGGCAGCGTCCATTTCTTGGTGATGTTGCGCAGAGCCAGGTAGAACAGTTTCATCAAGGCTTCGTCGCTGGGGAACGCGCCGCGGTTCTTGGTCAGCTTGCGCAGGCTCATGTTGACCGACTCGATGGCGTTGGTCGTATAGATCACCTTGCGGATCTCCGGTGGGTAGTCGAAGAACGGGATCAGTCGTGACCAATTGCGCCGCCATGACTGGCTGATGGGCGGGTACTGGGCGTCCCACTTGGCCTCGAACTCGGTCAGTGCCTGCTCGGCCTCCTCGACGGTGGCGCAGGCGTAAATGCGCTTGAGATCGGCGGCAACCTCGGCGCGGCGTTTCCACGAGACGTAGTTCAGGCTGTGCCGCACCATGTGCACGATGCACAGCTGCACGGTGGTCTGCGGGAACACCGCCTCGATCGCCTCGGGAAACCCCTTCAGGCCATCGACGCAGGCAATGAAGATGTCCTGCACCCCGCGGTTGCGTAGCTCCGTCACGACTTGCAGCCAAAACTTGGCACCCTCGGCCTGCGCCAGCCATAGGCCCAGCACTTCCTTCTCGCCGCCCATGGTGATGCCGATGGCCAGGTACACCGCCTTGACCCGCACCGCGCCCTCGCGCACTTTGACGTGGATGCAGTCCAGATAGACGATCGGATAGACCGGATCCAGTGGCCGCGCCTGCCACGCCTTGACCTCCTCGACGACCGCATCGGTGACTGAGGAAATCAGACTCGGCGACACCTCGGTGCCGTACATCTCCTCCAGGTGCGACTGGATCTCGCGCACGGTCATGCCGCGCGCGTACAACGACAAGATCTTGTCATCGAAGCCGGCCCAGCGGGTCTGGTGCTTGGGGATCAGCTGTGGCGCGAAGCTGCCGTGGCGATCACGCGGAATCTCGATCGGCAGCTCGCCGAACTCGCCCTTGAGCGTCTTGCGGCTGCGTCCGTTGCGCGTGTTGCCGGCCGCGTTGGCGACCGGCTCATGCTTGTCATGACCGAGGTGTTCGGTCATCTCCGCGTCCAGCGCCCGCTCCACCAACCGCTTGGTCAGCTGCTTGAGCAGGCCGTTCTCGCCGATCAGATCCTCGGGTTTGGTGTAGTTGACCAACAGGCTGCTAAGCAGCTCGTCGGGTACCTCATGTGTGCGTGGGCTCATGGTGTCTCCGGGTTAGGTGGCAGTCTCCTGCCTGTGGCCCGGTTACACAAAATCTAGGACACGCCCATTCCTGATTTTAGGAAGAGGTGCCGGATTTCGTAGAAGGCTACCTGCAAGGCCTGCAGCAGCTCGAAGATCAGCTGCGGGCAGCTGGCGAGCTGACGGATAACATCGCCGAGCAAATCACGACGCTGCGACAGGCTGCAACCGACAGCATGACCGCGTTATGAGCAAGATCATCACCGACGTTATCGAAACTCAGTGCCGGCGTTGCAGTACGCCATTGCGAACCCTTCGCCGTAGCCCGCTCGGTTTGGACGAGCTGAAAGAGCGGCTCGGCAGCATCTGCACAGAATGCGTGACCGCAGAGGAACGCGCCGAGATCGCACAGGCGCAAATCGGTGCGTTGCATCTGGCCGCTGCCATTCGCCGTCTGCAGGAGGAATGACACCATGCCGGACCAAATTGCCCTGTTGGCCCAGCAGTTGAACGAGGCGACGCGCCGGGGCGATTTGGCCGGTGCTTACGCCACCCTCAAGGGGTTGCGCATCAACGATGCTGCACGCGTTGCCCTAGAAGCGGGGTTTGCAGTGACCAGCACCCAACAGCGCAAACCCTTCTTTCGCCAGCTGGAATGCGAAATCGCCGAGGCTGCACGTCGTCGCGTCGATGGCTGGGGTCTACGCCCGCGATAGTGCTGTCAATAGGGCACCAGTAAATATTGACGTCTATTGACATTTGTGCGAGTTTGGGAGTGTTACAAAACCCAGCAGACGGGGCATCACGCCCCCGCCCCAATTACGCAGGAATATCGCAGAAATGCAGAAAGTGCTCATGACCGCCGCGGAATTTGACAGCATCCAGCCACGGTTAGGACGGCTCACTGTCGACACAGTTCAGATCGCCCGGCGCGTGCTGGTCGATGGAAAGTCTCAGGCCGAAGCAGCCGAGGAAAAGGGCCTCAGCCGACAGCGCGTCAGCCATATGGTTCAACGTGTCATGGCCGCTGCAAACGCGTTTCCGTCCGACTGGGAACGCGTAGATGAGTGGATGCCACCGGAGTTGGCCAAACAAGTGCGAGCGCTTGCAGCCGAAGCCCGCACGACCACACAGGAGAAAAATCATGCTTGACGCACGCGAAATCGAAGATCGCCGCCGCGCTGTGGCCAATGCGATCGCATCCCAGCGGCTCGAAGGTCTTGAGGTTGATGCCCAGACCCGGGCAGAGCTCGACCAGGTGGCACTCGGAGAGCTTGAGCCGGCAGACGTGATCGCGAGCATCCGCCGGCGCCTTGTCGCTGGCAACGAATAGAAGATCGACTAGGAGGGCTTATGTCCACCGCTACCGCTCAGCGTTTCGATTGGAAAGAGGCCGCCAAAGTCGGCGGCGTCGTTATCGGGTTTATGGCTGTCACAGGCGGCCTGGCAGCCATTACCCAATTGTCTACGCACATCGTCAAGACGACGCCGGCCGGTGTCGTACAAACGGTCACCGTAGATCCGGGTTCGGAGGGAGTTTCGGCGGGATTGGCACAACCGGGCGTGGGATCGCTCTTGTAACCGGCAGCACCAGCAGTTCGCCCCGATCGGTCATTACCACGGATACGGGACGCTTCGTCGTCAACGGGTGGCCCCTATGCTGGCTGGCGATCGCGTGGACCTGCGCACGGGCGCGACCGGCAGGCGGTATGTGTGCCCGGCGACCAACTATCACGACTGCTATCGCACGGTCGACTGACGATGGCAGC